>JAEDMN010000203.1 GCA_016302985.1 Kiritimatiellia bacterium
GCGCTCGTCAACGTCTTCGGCGGCGCCGTCACGGCCAGCATGACGCGCGTCGCGAACGGCGGCGCGTTCCGGGCCGCGATCCGCCAGACCGCGGGCCTCTGGGCGAACGGGGCCTGGGACCAGCTGCACGTGGGCGAGAGCGCCGGCAGCTACGGCGCGTACGTGCTCGAGGACGGGCGGCTGGAGGTCCTCGGCGACCGCAACCACGACGCGGCCTACTTCGGCAAGAGCGCGAGCACCACGCGGCGCAGCGTCGGCATGCTCGTGCAGAAGGGCGGCGTCTACCGGCACACAGGTACGAGCACGGGGGTCTACAATGGCCTGTCCGTCGGGCGGCAGGGCTACGGCTACTGCGTCGTCTCCGGCGGCACGAACGACACGTTCACCAAGCAGGGCCAGGTCTCGCGCATGCGCCTGGCGCTGGAGGGCGGCATCGGCGTCCTCTCCGCGTCGGGCACGGGCACGGTCGTGCGGACGGGCTCGGTCGACGCCGGATCGGCGGGCACCAACTACGTGGCGCACATCAGCGTGCGCGACGGCGCCGTGCTGGCCATGGACCGCCTCCGCGTGTACGCGCCCACGAATGCGGCGCATCTCGCGAAGACGTCGAACGGACTCTACTTCGACGGCGGCGTGCTGAAGCCGACGTACGGCTGGGGCTTCTCCGGCATCGGCCCGACGGAGGCGAACGTCGGCACGCGCATGCCGCAGCACGTAACGGTCGGGCCGGGCGGCGTCGTGGTCGACACGTCCGAGTGCTACGGCTCGGGAGACCGCACGACGCGCGCGCTGTCGCAGATGGTGCTGCCGTTCGACGCGCCGACGGGCAGGGGGCTCGCGTCCATCACGCTGCCGGCCATCCCGTCCAGTTCCATCTACATGGGGCCCGTGCCGCTGTTCATCGAGGGCGCGGGTCATGGCGCCGTGGCGTACGCGGACTACGACTTCGACGCGAAGACGTTCACGCCCGTCATCCTCTCCCCGGGCTGCGACTACGACGAGACGACGAAGGTCTATTTCCCCGCGGCCAACTCGCTCGACGGCGCGAGCGGGCGCCTGGAGTGCTCCTACACGCTGGCGGACAACGCGACGACCGGCGGCTTCACGAAGCGCGGCGACATGACCCTCTATCTCTTCCGGCCGAACACATATGGCGGTCCGACCACCGTCGAGGAGGGGACGCTGAACCTCGGCGACAGGAACCTTCTGCCCCCGGCCACGCATCTCGCCGTCCGCAAGGGCGCCACGCTGCAGCTCGTCGAGGAGACGGTCGGCGGGCTCGAGGGACAGGGCACGGTCAAGGGCGGTCCCGTCACCTGCACGGGCGACCTCGTGCTGAACGCGGCCGACACCTATGCCGAGGGCGCGACGCCGCTGACGTTCGAGGCCGGCCGCAAGCTGACCTTCGGCGCCGATTCGCGCGTCGTCATCGCCGACCCCGAGAACCTGGACGCCTACAAGGACGCGGGGACGCGCGTCGTCGTCCGTGTGCCGGCCGGCATCGAGGGCAGGCCCGGATTCGTCCTCCCCGAGGGTGTTTCCGGCGCCTGGCACGTCCTGCAGTCGGCCACCGAGATCAAGCTCACGCACATCCTCGGCACGCAGATCATCCTCCGGTAGGGGCGGCTGATCATGGCGGCGAAGGCTTCGGTCGCGGGCGCGGTGGTGGCGGGGTTTCCCTCGCCCGCGGAACAGTACGTCGAACCGCCGCTGGACCTGAACGAGTTCCTCGTGCGGCGTCCGGCGGCCACCTATTTCGTGACGGTCGAGGGCGATTCGATGGTTGGCGCGGGCATCCGTCCCGGCGACCTGCTGGTCGTGGACCGTTCTCTCCGTCCGGCCGACGGCGACATCGTCGTCGCGGCGGTGGATGGGCGCTACACCGTCAAGACCTACCGGGCCGACGCGAAGGGGGTGCGCCTCGTCCCGGCCAATCCAGCCTACCCGGTGGTCGCGCTTGAACCTGGACAGGAACTCGACTATTTCGGCAAGGTCACGGCCTGCATCCACAGGTTCGTGAAGAAATGACATGCAGATGATGCTCCTCGGCATTCTCGCGGGACTGGCGTCCGCCATCCTCCAGAGCTGCTCCTACGTGGCGAGCGCCCTCTTCCTGAAGCGCCACGGCAATCCGCGGGAGATGCTCTTCTACTCGCAGGGCGTGCAGGCGCTCTTCGCGCTGCCGCTCTTCTTCCTGCTCGTGCCGGCCGGTGCGCTGTCGGATTCCGGCATCTGGCTCGCGAACCTCTACTGGCTGGCGATTTTCTCGGTCACGCAGCTGTCCATGTTCCAGGCGCAGGAGCATGTCGAGCCGAGCAAGATCGCGACGTGGCTGGGGTTGAAGATCGTCGTGCTTGCGCTGATGACGCTCGCCTGGCCGCAGGGGACGGAGACCGTGGGCGGGTGGCAGTGGTTCGCCATCGCCCTCATGCTGACGGCCGTGACCGCGTTGAACTTCTCGGGCGGCATGAACCCCGGCTGGAAGGGCGGGGCGTGGCTCGCGACGTTCGTCGTGATTGCGAGCCTCTGCGACCGCCAGCAGGTGGTGATCATCAACCTTTTCCAGAGCCACGGCGCATCCTTGTTCCAGAGCGCGCTGCTGACCCTGGCGCTGGGCTACTGGACGTTCGGACTTGTCGCGGCCGGATTCGTCGGCGGACGGCTGTTCCGTGGCGAGACGCTGGCCCTGGCGGTGCGGAAAGCCCGCGATTCGGCGCCGTTCGCCGTCTTCTGGTTCACGGCGATGATGGCGATCTATTTCTGCTACGGGCAGCTGGGCGCGGTCTTTGGAAACGTGGTGCAGAGCACGCGTGCGCTGATTGCGGTCGTCATCGCCTTCCTGGCCTGCCGGATCCTGAAGGACGGCGTCGAGCAGCCCGTGTCGCGGGCGATGTGGTTCCGCCGCGCGGGCGCGGCGTTCCTCATGACGGCCGGCATCATCCTCTATTCGCTGGCCGGGCGGTCCGCGTAGGCGGAGGGAGTCCCGACGCGGGCCGGCGGGCCGCCCACAGGCGACGCCCCGCCGGGGAACGGCGGGGCGCCCTCTCCGTCGCGGGACGGACTACTCCTCGTCTTCCTGATGCGTGATGACGAGATGGTCGCTGTCAACCTTCACCTGTGCGTCGTGCCAATGTCCATTGTGAGCGGCCTTGAGGATGGCATTCTCCAATTGAGCAGCACTGCAAGGGAGAGGGATCTTGGCCAGAATGATCTCCATGGTCGGTCTCCTTTGTAGGGTTGTTAATTTGGGGCCATTGTACCAAAGTCAAACCCGATACACCAGCCTTGATTCGGTTCTGGTTGGCGGCACTGGCTGCCCCGCAGTGTTTTCGGTCTTGCGGGAGTGGGGCTTCTTTGGTAGGATTGGTTTGATTTGGATTTTGGAATGAAATCTTCCTTCGTCATTCTTTTTGCATTGTCCGTACTCAACCCTCATGCCCGGGCGGATTGGAGCATCGGGGACCAGAACGGGGCGCCCGGACTCTTTCGGAACGGGAAGCCCGTGCCGCCTGTCCTGTTCTGGCAGTGGGAGATCGAGGAACAGGACGCGCGGGCGATGAAGTCCGCGGGCGTGAACCTCTTCGGCGTCTTCGGTTCCTTCCCGCATTACGCCCACCCCTATTGGCTGCCCAGGACGGATGCGGCCGCGGGAACGGAAACGACCGGAATGACCGGAACGCCGGGCGAGGGCGGGTTCGGCGGCATGGCCTATCAGGACGGCAACCTCGACAAGATCCTGTCCTGGGTGCCGGACGCCGCCTTCCTGCCGCGCCTCTTCTATTCTGCTCCCGACTGGTGGATCGCGGCGCACCCGGACGAACAGGTCCGCTACACGGGGACGGACGTCCTCCCGCCGTCTCGCGACGGGTCCTGCGGTGCGATTCCGCGCGAGTCGTTCGCCAGCGAGACGTTCCGCCAGGCCTGCGGCCCCGTCTACCGCCAGGCGGTCCGCCACCTGATGGACCGCTACGGCGACCACCTTCTCGGCATCCACCTGACGAGCGGCCCCTGGGGCGAGCACTTCGCCTGGGACGCCCTGACCCAGCTCGGCGCGACACCCCTGGAGAAGGCCGGCTTTTCGGACTGCTCCCGCCCGATGACCGCGCGCTTCCGCCGCTACCTGCGCGAGAAGTACGGAAACGACGTCTCCCGCCTGCGTGCCGCGTGGAAGGACGCCTCCGTCGACTTCGGCACGGCCGCGGTGCCGGACCAGACGGCCCGCCTCGCACTGGATTCGGACGGCGTCTGGCGCGATCCCGCGCGCGGACGCCGCGTGCCCGACTACTTCGCCTGCATGAACCTCGTGACGGTGGAGATGCTCGACCACTTCGCGGGCGTCGTGAAGGACGAGTCGAAGGGTGCGCTCCCGACGCTGGCGTTCTACGGCTACACGCAGGACGAGCGCTGGGCGGTCGAGTGCGACCACCGCGCCATTTCCCGGGCCTACTGCTCCCCGAACCTGGACATGTTCTCCGCGCCGCACACCTACCACCGCCGTTCCCCGGGCGAGGACGGGATGATGCGCTGTTATCTCGCCAGCGCCGCGCTGCACGGCAAGCTCTTCGTCGACGAGGGCGATGACATGACGCACCTCGAACAGGCCAAGCCCCATCCCGACCTCCGCTGCAGCGCGACGAACATGTTCGAAAGCGTGAACCTGCTCTACCGCGAGTTCGGCAACGCGGTGACGCACGGCACGGGCCTGTGGTACATGGACCTCAAGCGCGACACGTTCCGCCATCCCGAACTGGTCGCGGCCGTCGGGCGGATGCGGAAGGCCGCCGACCTCGCGCTCGCGCACGACCGCGCCCACCTTTCGGAGGTCGCCGTCGTCTCCAATGTCGAGAGCGAGTTCTACATGGGCTACCGCCGCACCGAGGCGAACAACGTCTGCGAATTCCTCTATCTGCAGCAGATGGGCGCGTTCCCCCGCGCGGGCGCGCCGTTCGACTGGTACCTCGCCGAGGATCTAGACGCCGTGCTGCGGCGCAACTACAAGGTCGTCGTCTTCCTGGACTGCCAGTACCTGTCCGAGGCGCAGCGCCGCCAGGTCGAGTCGCTGAAGTCGGACGGCCGCACCCTGGTCTTCTTCCACGCGCCGGGCTACGTTTCCGAAAATGGCCTGTCGCGCGCGCGGATGGAGTCCGTCTGCGGCACGGCGATGAAGCCCGGCGTCTTCCGCGGCGTTCTGTCCGCCGTCGACGCGGCGACCGGGCGCGAGTGGGGCTGCGGGCTCGACCAGGTCGTCGACGGCCTCGGGGACCGTCCCCGCGGCGTGCGCCACCGCATGCCCGGCACGGCGCAGAAGGGTCTCTTCCTGCCAGCCGAGGGCGAGTCGATCATGACCGGCGTCGGAGAACTCGCCAATGTCCCCGTCGCCGTCGTGAGACGCCATGCGGACTGGACGGGCGTCTTCTCGGCGCTTCCCGCCCTGGCGCCGGACGTGCTGCGGCGCCTGTACAAGGCAGCGGGCGTCCATGTCTACACGGATGCAGACGTCGTCCTTTCCGCCAACCGATCCTGGCTCATGCTCCACACGCGGGCGAAGGGCGACTACGCGGTCCGTCTGCCCCGCCGCGCCGCGAAGGTCGTGGACGTCGCCTGCGGCAAGGTCGTCGCCACGGACACCGACCGCTTCGTCTATCCTCTTGAACGGTTCCAGACCGCCGTCCTGCTGCTGGACTAGGCCGGATCCGGACGACTCTGCGCCGTGCGCCAGGCCCGCATGGAGAACCCCGTCTCCGTGCGGGTATCAAATTCCGGAGACCGGTTCGGAGTCTTGATTGCGAGTCCGTCCGTCCATGAT
>JAEDMN010000021.1 GCA_016302985.1 Kiritimatiellia bacterium
CCGCAAGTATACCACATAACCGCGCGCACGGGCAATACGCGCGTGCGCGGGCGCCGGGCGCTCAGGCGAGGCCGCGGAGGAGCAGGTTGAAGTAGAGCTGCGGCGTCAGGTACCGGTATGCCCACCAGGCGCAGGCCTGTTCGCGCCCCGGGTCCATCAGGGAGTAGGGGAAGGCGGGGGCGGGGACGCGCGCGTAGTTCGTCTCGGCGCGCAGGACGTGCCCGAAGTCCGTCGCCACCGGATTCGCGGCGGAACCGTCGTAGAGCGCGGCGGGCTCCTGCCCGGCGACGAGCCGGCCGAGGTTCGCGGCGACGGCCGGGACCTGGCGGCGGATGGCGGAGGTCGTCTTGGCCGTGTCGAGCCCGACGGCGTCCCCGAGGGCGAGGACGTTGGGGTGGTCGGGGCTGACGAGCGTCGCGGGGTCGACCTTGATCCAGCCGCCGTCCGCGAAGGGGCCCTCCGTCCAGGCCAGGCCCGACTCGCGGACGAAGGCGGGGGCGGACTGCGGGGGCGCGAAATGCAGGAAGTCGAACTCCTCGGTGAACACGTCCTTCGTGCGGACGTTCTCGAACGTGGCCTTGCGGGCGGGGGCGTCGACGCCTGCGAGCCGGATGCCGGTCCAGGCGGCGATCTGGCGCGACTCGAAGACCTGGGCGAGGCGGCGGGAGGCGCGGGGTTCGGCCGCGAGCTGGGGGGCGGCGCTGAAGAAGTCCGCCTGGAGGCGGTCGCGTTCGCCGAGCGACCGCGCGAGGTCGTCCGCGAGCAGGCAGACCGTCTTCGCGGCGCCGCTGCAGGACGCGGCCGGACCCGCGTCCGCGAAAATCGCGCGGCCGCCCGTGGAGACCGTCTGCTTCAGGGCCTGCGCCGTGCGCGCGACGCCCTCGCGGTCGTGGACGGAGTGGATGCCGTGCTCGCCCAGCGCGGCCCGGGAGATGCCGGGGAGGGCGTCCCAGTTCCGCTGGACGCCGGGCGCCAGCACGAGGAAGTCGTAGCGGATGCGCGGCCCCTTTGCGAGGACGGCCTCGTTGCGTGGCACGTCGACCCTGGACACGGCGTCGGGGATCCACTGCACGCCGGCGGGGACGAGGCCGGCCGTGTCCCGCCAGATCCGTCCGGCGGGGACGAGCCCCAGCGCGACGAGCGGCAGCAGGGGCTGGCAGGCGTGCCGGGCCGACGGCTCGGCCAGCATGATGGTCGCGCGGGGGAGGTCGCGGCGGAGCTTCGCCGCGACGGCGAGTCCGGCCGCGCCGCCGCCCACGACCAGGATCTTCGCCAGCGTGTCCCGTCCGGGGTTGTCGTTCCGGCAGCCGGTGGACGCCAAGGACAGGGCGCCGGCCGCGGAGGCGGTGCGGAGGAAGGCGCGGCGGGAGATGGAGGAGGGCGCGGACATGTCGGATGGAACTGATTGGCTGCGCCGAGTATATCACTTTTTGCTATAATCCCGACCATGAAAATCCATCTCCTGTCCTGCATCCTGCTGTCCTTCGCCGCGGCGTCCGCCGCCGCGGACGGTTTCGCGCCCGTGCGCAAGAAGCTCGTCGGGCATGGCTGGGACCTGCTGGCCGCGACGCCGGAGGAGGTGCTGGCGCACGCGGACGCGTTCGACCGCACCGGGCTGGACGGCGTGACGCTGATGGTCTCCGGCACGATGGACGGGCGCCGGTTCTCCCATTCGACGGTCATGAACGACCCGCCCTGGCCGCGCGAACGGCTGAAGGACAAGGTCGCGGTCTTCCGCGAAATCGTGAAGCACCCGTCCCTGAAGGAGAGCTTCATCAGCTCCTGGTGGGCGCCGCGGCGGCGGCTCGCCTGGAACGACGACGCGGCCTGGGGCAACTTCGCGTCGAACATGGCCACGGTGGCGTGGATGGCGAAGTCGGGCGGCCTGCGGGGCGTGCTCGTGGACGCGGAGGACTACCCGCGCTCGGCGCAGTACTTCCTCGCGACGAACGACGCGCCGTACGACGTCACGGCCCGGCTGGCGCGCCGGCGCGGCGCGCAGGTCTTCGGCGAGATCTTCCGGGAGTTCCCCGACGTCGTGTTCCTGTCCTTCTGGATGCTCTCGCTGCATCCGGAGTACTTCTCCGCCGCGAATCCGATGGACGCCGCGCGGGCGAAGGGCGACCTGTGGCCGTGGTTCGTGAACGGCATGCTGGACGTGATGCCGCCGACCGCGCGGTTCGTGGACGGAAACGAGCACGCCTACCGCTACGAGGCGGAGAAGGGCCAGTTCTACCGCTCGGCCTGCCAGCAGCGCACGGCGGCCCTCGGCCTCGTTGCGCCGGAGAACCGGCAGAAGTACCTCGCCCAGCTGCGCGCGGGGTTCGGGCTCTACCTCGATTCCTACGTCAACCCGACGAATTCGCCGTGGTACTTCGGCCCCGTGGACGGATCGCGGCTCGCGCACTTCGCGCGGAACCTGGCGCAGGCGGTGGACGCGGCGGACGAGTACGTGTGGGTCTACGGCGAGAAAAAGGCGTGGGTGCCGTGGAAGGGGACGAAGTCCGGGCGCTTCGACGGCCGCGAGACATGGGACGGCGCCCTGCCGGGGTTCGACGACGAGATGTGCGGCGTGAAGGCTCCGCTGGAGCTCCTGCGCCGCCGGCTGGCGGAGCTGGGCGACGGGCGGGCGGCGGCCAACCTCGCGGCCCGCGCGACGCGTCCATGGCCGGTGTGGCAGGACGAGCGGAAGCCGCGGGGGCGGTCCGGCGCGGAAGGTGCGGCCGTCTTCCTCGCGGGCGTGGCGAACGGGTGCCACCTCGTGCACGTGCGCGGCGTGCGGCCGGGCGAACGCCACGGCGTGTGTCTGCGGATGAAGGGCGCGGGCGGGTCCGCGGTCGTCTACTGGCAGAAGGACGGCCGCTGGCAGTGGCAGCTGCCCGGCGTCCCCGTCGGGTTCGGCCCCGCGGGGGCGGACGGCTGGCGGCCGGGCGAGGCGGTGATGCGCGTGCCGGAGGGGGCGGACGCCCTCGTGCTGCAGCTGGCCGCGCACCAGCGACCGGAAGACAAGGTGTCATTTGATTCGGTTGAAATAATCAGACTGTCGAAAACGGAGAAATGAAATGAAGAAGTTGGCGTTGCTCGCGTCGGTTCTGGCGGCCGTGGCATGGGGCGAGGAGGCGGCGATGCGAATCGGCGTCATCGGGTGCGACACGTCGCACACGATCGCGTTCACGGAGATGATGAACAGGAAGTGCGATCCGGACTGCGCCGGCTTCAAGGTGACGGCCGCGTACCAGTGGGGCTCGCGCGACATCGTCTCCTCGACGAACCGCTACCCGAAGTACATCCCGCAGATGGAGGCGATGGGCGTGAAGATGGTGCCGTCGATCGCCGACCTCCTCAAGGAGGTGGACGCGGTGCTGCTGGAGACGAACGACGGGCGGCCGCACCTGGAACAGGCGAAGGAGGTCTTCGCGAGCGGCAAGCCGGTGTTCATCGACAAGCCCGTGACCGCGACGCTGGCGGACGCGGTGAAGCTCGTCGAGGCGGGGAAGGCCGCGCACGCGAAGTGGTTCTGCTCGTCCTCGCTGCGCTACGTGAAGAACGCCCAGAAGGCCCGGAACGGCGCATTCGGGCCGATCCGCGGCGCCACCTGCTGGTCGCCCGAGCAGTTCGAGCCGACGCAGAGCGAGTTCTTCTGGTACGCGATCCACGCCGCGGAGCCGCTCTTCACCATCATGGGGACGGGCTGCGCGGAGGTCCGCTGCACGGGCACGGCGACGGAGGACGTCGCGGTGGGCACCTGGAAGGACGGCCGTCTCGGGATCATGCGCGCGTTCAACTACAAGCGGAAGGGCTGCGGCTACGGCGGATCGATCCACTCCGAGCACTACGGCTTCGTCGACATGGGTACGTACGAGGGCTACAAGCCGCTGCTGGTCGAGATCCTGAAGTTCTTCAGGACGGGAGTGGTGCCCGTGAGCCCGGAGGAGACGCTCGAGATCTACGCCTTCCTCGAGGCGGCGACGCAGTCCAAGGCGAAGGGCGGCGCGGCCGTCACCCTCGCCGAAGTGCTGGCGAAGGCGCGGGCGGAGTAGCCCCTGCGGACCCCGCGGGACTTGTTCGCGGCGGGCCGTTTTGGTAGACTGTCGGCCATGAACAAGTCCCTTTTCCTCGCGGCTTTCGCGGCCGCGGCACTCCCCGTCTGCGCGGAGCAGATCCTCGAGCGGTCGCCCGACGGCCGCAATGAGATCCGGATCGACACGGACCCCGTCCTGACCTACTCCGTCTACCGCGACGGCAAGCTGCGCGTCGCCCCGACCCCGATTTCGATGTCCTTCGAGGGCAAGGGCGCGGTCGGGACCTCCTCGCTGCTGAAGAAGCCGAAGGTCCTGTCGAACCAGCATGGCTCGCGCAAGGCGGTGCTGCCGACGCCGATCTACAAGAAGGCGCAGGTCGTCGACGACGGGAACGAGACGAAGGTCGCGTTCGAGGGCGGGTGGGAGGTCCACCTCCACGCCCGCAACGACGGCGTCGCCTACCGCTTCGCGACCGTCTGGACGGACCCGATGGTCAAGGTGCTCGACGAGCGGGGCGGCCTCGTCCTGCCGAGCCGCGACCTGACCGTCTACGCCGGCCTCACGGGTGGACACGCCTCGAGCTGGGAGTCCATCTACACGAAGACGAAGGTCGGCGCGCTGAAGGACGAGAAGCAGAAGCTCTGCTACCTGCCGCTGCTCGTCCAGTACAAGGACGGCGTGAACCTCGTGGTCACCGAGTCCGATCTGCTCGACTACCCGGGCTGGAACCTCGTCGCGGACGCGCAGGACCCGGCGAAGCTCAACTCGTCGATGGCGAAGTTCCCCGATCCCGCCCAGGTCAAGGACAACCAGCGGCAGCGCCAGGTCGGCGCCCGCTTCCCGTACCTGGCCCAGACGAAGGGGACGCGCACCTACCCGTGGCGCGTCTTCATCCTGGCGGACAGGCCGGAGAAGCTGGTCGAGAACGACATCGTCTACGCGCTCGCGACGCCGAGCCGGCTGGAGGGGGACCTCTCCTGGATCAAGCCCGGCAAGGTCGCCTGGGAGTGGTGGAACTGCTGGAACGTCTACGGCAAGGGCGTCGACTTCAAGGCCGGCTGCAACACGGCGACGTACAAGCACTACATCGACTTCGCCGCGGAGACGGGGCTGGAGTACGTGATCATGGACGAGGGGTGGAGCGTCAAGCTCAGGATCATGGAGATCAACCCCGAGATCGACGTCGCCGAACTCGTCCGCTACGGGCAGAAGAAGGGCGTCGGCATCATCCTCTGGTGCAGCTGGCCGCAGCTCGTGAACCGCCAGGACGAGGTCTTCCAGAAGTACGCGTCCCTCGGCGTGAAGGGCTTCAAGATCGACTTCATGGACCGCGACGACCAGTTCGTCGTCGACTTCCTCGAAAGGACCGCGGCGATCGCCGCGAAGTACCGCCTGATGGTCGACTACCACGGCATGTACAAGCCGACGGGATTCCACCGCACCTATCCGAACATCATCAACTACGAGGGCGTGCACGGCCTCGAGACGGCGAAGTTCCACAAGAGCTGGGAGATGCCCGGCAACGACCTGAAGGTCGTCTTCACGCGCATGGTCGCGGGGCCGCTGGACTACACGCCGGGCGCGATGCGCCACCGCGCGCGGCCCCTGGGCGACGACGGCTGGCCGCAGCGATTCGACCCGAAGACGGCGGTGTTCGTGCCGAACTGGAACCAGCCCGACGTGCAGGGCACGCGCGTCCACCAGATGGCCTTGATGTCGCTTTACGAGGCGCCGCTGCAGATGCTCTGCGACAGCCCCTCGCTGTACCGCGAGAACATGGAATGCTTCAAGTACATGGCCGCGGTGCCGACGACCTGGGACGAGACGGTCGGCCTCGCGGGCGACGTCGACAGGTACGCCGCGGTCGCGCGGCGCAAGGGCGACGTCTGGTACGCCGCCGCGATCGCGGGCTGGGACGGCGCCGAGATCGACCTCGGCACGGACTTCCTGGGCGCGGGCGAATGGAACGCCGAGATCTTCGAGGACGGCATCAACGCCGGCCGTGCGCCGCAGGACTACGTGCACCGCACGATCCGGGTTACGGCGGGACTCAAGATACCCGTGAAGATGGCCCCGGGCGGCGGCTTCACGGTCCGCTTCTCCCGGAAGCCCGCCTGGCAGGTCTGGTGAACGCGGCTGAACAGGAGTGGGCCGTTGCGCGCGAAGTGCTCGGCGGGGAGACGCTGAGCGTCATCCTCCCCGTCTACCACCTCGCGGACGAGATCGAGGCGAACCTCGGTCTCGTCGCGGACTGCCTGGACGCCGGCGGCATCCGGTACGAGCTCGTCCCCGTCGACGATGGGAGCGGGGACGGGACGTCTGATGCGCTGCGCCGGGCGCAGGCGCGCCGGCCCGACGTCGTGCATCCCGTCTTCGTGGCGCGCAACGCGGGGAAGGGCAACGCGCTGAAGGAGGGCTTCCGCGCCTCGACGGGCGCGTTCGTGCTGCTGCTCGACGGCGACCTCGACATCGCGCCGCGCATGCTGCCCGGCTTCTTCGAATCGATGCGGCGGCACGGGTCGGACATCGTCGTCGGCTCGAAGCGGCATCCGGATTCGCGTGTCCAGTACCCCTGGCACCGCCGCCTCGCGAGCGGCATCTACTTCGGGCTCGTGCACCTCTTCATCGGACTGCCGGTGACGGACACGCAGACCGGCATGAAGCTCTTCCGGCGGAAGCTTCTCGGCGAGGCGCTCGACCGCATGCTGGTCAAGACGTACGCCTTCGACCTGGAGCTGCTCTCGATCGCGCACGGGCGCGGGGCGAAGATCAGCGAGGCGCCGGTCGAGATCCGGTTCGGGCAGAAGTTCGGCGCGCTCAAGGTCCGCACCGTGCGGGACATGGTCCACGACACGCTCGCCGTCTACTACCGCCTGCGCCTGCTGCACTACTATGCGAAGGTGGAGGTGCCGCCGCCGCTGGACCACCGCCCGTTCGTGAGCGTGGTGATCGCCTGCCCCGGGGACAGCTGGATGCTGCAGGAGTGCCTGAAGGCGCTGGACGGGCAGACCTGGCGGGACTTCGAGGTGGTCGTGCTGCCGGACGGCGAGATGTCGCTGCCCGGCTTCGGCTTCGACCTGAAGTGCCTCCCGACCGGGAAGGTCCGCCCCGCGGAGAAGCGCAACCTCGGCATCGCGGCCGCGAAGGGCGAGGTCGTCGCGTTCATCGACGACGACGCCTATCCCGAGGCGCACTGGATCGAGCACGCGGTGAAGTACTTCAGCGACCCGGAGATCGGGGGCGTGGGCGGTCCCGGCGTGACGCCGCCGGGCGACGGCTTCCTCGCGAAGGCGGGCGGGCGCGTCTACGAAAACGTCCTCGTCAGCGGGTCCTACCGCTACCGCTACGTCGGCGGGCGCGTGCTGCGGGACGTGGACGACTATCCGAGCTGCAACCTCTTCGTGCGCACGGACCTGCTGCGGCGCTTCGGCGGCTACCGCACGGACTTCTGGCCGGGCGAGGACACGCTCCTCTGCCGCTCGATCGTGTGCGACGAGGGGAAGCGCATCGTCTACGACCCCTGGACGCTCGTCTACCACCACCGCCGCGCGCTGTTCGGCCCGCACCTGCGCCAGCTCGGGCGCTACGCCTTCCACCGGGGCTACTTCGTGAAGCGCTTCCCCGAGAACTCGCGCCATCCGGCCTACTTCGTGCCGTCGGCCTTCCTGTTCTACGTGGCGACGCTCGCGCTGGTCTGGGCGTCCCTGCCGTTCTGGACCGCCACGAAGGGGGCGTGGATGACCGCCGTCCTGGCGCTGTGGATCTACACCGCGCCGTTCGCGCTCTACCTGCTGGCCACGGGCCTGAGCACGTTTTCGTTCAACCCCGCGCGGTGGCTGCTCGTGTGGGCGGGCGTGTTCGCCACCCATCTCTGCTACGGACTGCGCTTCATCCAGGGGCTCTGCGCGACGCGGGCGCCCTGCGAATACATCGGAAAGGACCACGCCTGATCCGCGCGCGTGGGGAGGAACATGGAAGACCTGATCGAACTCGACCGCCAGGCGCGCGAATGGATCGCGGCGCCGCACGCCTTCTTCAAGGCGTTCAGCCGCACGGCGCGCCGTTTCCAGCACCAGCACCCGTCCGCGCGGCTGCGCACGATGACGTTCGTGGGGGCGCCGGAGGAATTCCTCTCCAGCCGGCCGCTCCAGTTCCACGTCTGGGAGAACACGACGCGCGTGCGGTCCTGGGAGGAGGTGCTCTCCACGGTCGTCGCCGCGGTGGCGCGGGCGAAGCCGCGGCTGCTCCTGGACCTCGACCGCGCGGGGCTGCTGCCGTGGGTGGTTCGCGCGGATCCGTCCCTGGACCTGCTCGAGGCGCTCCGCCAGGCGCAGGTCACGCTGCGCCTCGACTCCCTGGCCGAGGCCTTCCGCAAGACCCAGTGGCTGCTGCTGATGGCCGGCGTGAAGCTGAACGAGGCCGTCGTGCAGGTCGACCCGTTCACGGACGAGCAGTGGAAGGTGCGCGAGGCGCAGATCGAGGCGCGGCGCGCGGAGCAGAAGCGCGTGCTGCGCGAGATCGACCTCGCCCGCAAGCAGTGGGCGGACGCGCACCCGGAGGAGCAGCCGGGATGCGGCGACGGGGCGAAGTGGACGCCCGAACCCTTCACGTTTTGACGCGTTCCATCGCGCCGCCTTTTTGATATAATTACGCAACCTTTTTTCAGCAGCGAGGAATGGAAGAGAAATGAATACGGTTCTGATCGGGTCCCAGTGGGGCGACGAAGGCAAGGGCAAGATCATCGACGTCCTGACGGACAAGGCCGACTACGTGGTGCGCTACCAGGGCGGCTCCAACGCCGGCCACACGGTCATCGCCGAGGGCACGAAGCGCGTCCTGCGCCTGATCCCCAGCGGCATCCTCCACGCGGACAAGACCTGCATCATCGGCAATGGCGTCGTGATGAACCCGCTGGACCTCATCGAGGAGATCGAGGGCCTGCGCGCGACGGGCGTCGAGCCGAAGGGCCGGCTTTTCATCTCCACCCGCACGCAGATGGTGATGCTCTACCACCGCGCGCTGGACAAGGCCGAGGAGGCCGCCCGCCCCAAGGGCAAGAAGATCGGCACGACGGGCCGCGGCATCGGCCCCGCCTACGCCGCCAAGGTCTCCCGCACGGGCCTCCGCTGCGGCGACATGCTGGCCGGCAACTTCCTCGAGCTCGTCCGCGAGCAGGTCGAGGAGACGAACCGCCGCCTCAAGATGCTGAAGGCCGAGCGCGTGGACGAAGGCGACCAGATCGAGGTCCCCGGCTGCACGATCCGCGACTACCAGATGGATCCGGACGAGATCGTCGCCATCTACAAGGCCGCGCAGGAGAAGCTCGCCCCCTACATCCGCGACACGGTCCCGATGCTGCACCGGGCCAAGGCCGAGGGCAAGTCCATCCTCATGGAGGGCGCCCAGGGCACGATGCTCGACATCGACTTCGGCACGTATCCCTTCGTGACGTCCTCGAACCCGACCTCCGGCGGCGCGTGCATCGGCAGCGGCCTCTCGCCGCGCGACATCGACTGCGTGGTCGGCGTGATCAAGGCCTACACGACCCGCGTCGGCGAGGGTCCGTTCCCGACGGAGCTCTACAACGCGGTCGACAGGATGGACGAGGACGGGAAGATCATGGCCGAGCGCGGCCACGAGTTCGGCGCCGTCACCAAGCGTCCCCGCCGCACGGGCTGGTACGATGCGGTCGTCGCCCGCTACGCGCAGCAGATCAACGGCGTCGACTACTGGGCGCTGACGAAGCTGGACGTCATGGACGTCTTCGAGAAGATCAGGATCTGCGTCGCGTACGAGCTGGACGGCAAGCGCATCGACTACATGCCGACCTCCGCCGCGGAGCTCGCCCGCGTCAAGCCGGTCTACGAGGAGATGGACGGCTGGATGTGCGAGACGTCGAACATCACCCGCATGGAGGATCTCCCGCCCCAGGCGAAGGCCTACGTCGACCGCCTGGTCGAGCTCTCCGGCGGCAAGCTCGGAATCCTCTCGATCGGCCCCGCCCGCGAGTCCACCCTGCGGATCGCCCTGTGAACCCCGTCCTCAAGAGAACGCTTGCGGGCATCTCCGTCGGGGCGCTGGTCATCGGCCTGTTCGTCTACGCGCCGCTCCAGGCCGTGCTGCCGATCCTGCTGGTCCTCTCCTCGCTCGTCCAGCTGGAGTTCTACCAGATGGCGAAGGCCTACGAGCCCGTCACCTGGTTCGGGCTGCTGGCGGGCGGGCTGTGGCTGTCGGCCATCGGGTTCTTCGGCTTCGACATCGGGCTCGTCTACCTGGTCATCGCCTTCCCGGCGGTCCTGACGGCCGCGTTCTTCCTCCTCTGCCTGTTCGTCCTCTTCAGGTCCCGCTACGGCCGCCCGGTCGCGACCCTGGCCTCGACGCTGCTGGGGTTCCTCTACGTGCCGTTCCTGCTGGGCTTCTTCCTGCTGACGGCGCAGCTGGGCGGCGGTGACTTCCTGGACGGCGAGTGGTCGCGCACGGGGTTCTTCACCCTCTTCGCGCTGATCGCCGTCTCCAAGTTCTCCGACACCGGCGGCTTCGCGTTCGGCATGGCGTTCGGCAGGCACAAGATGTGCCCGTCGATCTCCCCCAAGAAGTCCTGGGAGGGCCTCTGCGGCTCGATGCTCTTCAGCGCGGCCGTGGCATGCGGCTTCTACGCGCTCTCCGGCCGCTTCGGCTGGGCGGAGGACGTCCCCCTGTGGGGCCTGCTGTCGTACCCGCTCGCGGCGGGCGCGGGCGCGGGCATCGCGCTCGTCGCGACGGCCTGCGACCTCATCGAGTCCCGCATCAAGCGCGAGTGCGGCGTCAAGGACTCCGCGACGTTCATGCCGGCCGGCATGGGCGGGTTCCTCGACATGTTCGACTCGATCCTGTTCATTCCCGCCCTGGTCTATCCGATCCTCCGGGTGACGGCGTCATGAAGCTGCTGATGCTGGGCGACGTGGTCGGGGCCCCCGGCCGCCGCATCCTCCGCGAGAACCTCCCCCGCATCCGCCGCGAGCTCGGCGTGAACGCGGTCGTCGTGAACGCCGAGAACGCGGCCGCGGGCAGCGGCCTCACCGTGCCGCTCGCGCAGGAGATCCTCAAGGCGGGCGCGGACGCGATCACGCTCGGCGACCATGCCTGGGGCCAGAAGGAGTTCCCCGCGACCATCTCGCAGCTGCCGACCACGGTCCGCCCCGCGAACTTCCCCGCGGGTTCGCCTGGACAGGGGTGGGCGCTCGTGACGACGCCCATCCTCCGCTTCGCCGTGCTGAACCTCCAGGGGCGCGTCTTCATGGGGCCGATGGACTGTCCGTTCCGCGCGGCGGACGCCGCCCTGCGCGCGATGCCGAAGGACGTCCCCGTCTTCGTCGACTTCCACGCGGAGGCGACGAGCGAGAAGATCGCGCTCGCGCACTACCTCGAGGGGCGCGTCACGGCGGTCGTGGGCACCCACACGCACGTGCAGACCTCCGACGCGGTCGTGCTGCCGGGCGGCACGGCGTTCCAGACGGACCTCGGCATGACCGGTCCCTGGTACTCCTCGATCGGCCGCGCCTTCAAGCCCGTCCTTCAGAAGTTCGTCACCGGCATCCCCGCCCGCTTCGACGTGGCGGAGGGGCCCGCGACGCTCGAGGGCGCCGTGATCACCTTCGACAACGCCACGCGGCAGGCGACGGACATCGCGCCGTTCCGCTACCGGGAGCCCCTGGCATGATCGCCTATCTGAACGGAATTCTCGCGGAGAAGGACATCGCCAAGGTCGTCGTCGAGTGCGGCGGCGTGGGCTACGAGGCCGCGATTCCCGTCTCCACCTTCGACCGTCTGCCGGCCGAGGGCGAACAGGTGAAGCTCTACACCCACCACGAGGTGCGCGAGGACGCCCAGCTGCTCTTCGGCTTCGGGACGAAGCAGGAGCGGGACATGTTCCGGCTCGTGACCACGGTGTCCGGCGTCGGGCCCAAGCTTGCGCTCGCGGTGCTCTCCGGCATGACCGTCGGCGACCTGCAGCTCGCGGTCTCGCAGGGCGATTCGAAGCGCCTGGCGACGGTGAAGGGCATCGGCAGGAAGACGGCCGCGCGCATCGTCGTGGAGCTGCGGGACAAGATCAACCCGATCGAGGCGCTCGCGAACGCGACGGCCGAGACGTCGAAGGAGCAGGGGGCGGTGCTGCGCGACGCGATGCTTGCGCTTGCGGCGCTCGGCTTCGGCGAAGACGTCGCCCGCGCGAAGGTGCAGGCGGTGCTCGAGGAGGACCCGGGCCTCTCGGACGTCGAGGCGGTCCTCAAGAAGGCCCTGTCGAGGTAAACGGCCGGAAATCCGCGGGAAGCGGGGCCTCGAAGGCGAGCGGTTCGCGCGTGACGGGGTGCTTCAGCTCGAGCTTCCAGGCGTGCAGCAGCTGGCGGCGGGGGACCGGCGTCAGCTTTTTGTCCCAGCCCGGGCGGCCGTAGACCGCGTCGCCCGCGATGGGGCAGCCGAGGGTCGAGGCCATGTGCACGCGGATCTGGTGGGTGCGGCCCGTCTCGATGCGGCATTCGACGCGGGTCAGTCCGTTCGCCTGACCGAGCACGCGGTAGTTGGTGACGGCGACCTTGCCGTTCCGCTCGACGACGGCCATCTTCTTGCGGTCGAAGGGACAGCGCCCGATCAGGTTCTCGAGGCGGCCCTCGCGCGGGGACGGCGTGCCGTGGACGAGCGCGAGGTAGGTCTTGCGGATGTTCGCATGCGAGGCGAACGCGCGGGTGAGCACGTCCATCGCGCGCTGCGACTTGGCGACGATGATCAGGCCCGAGGTGTCCTGGTCCAGGCGGTGGACGATGCCGGGGCGCGCGACCCCGCCGATGCCCGAAAGGTCCGGGCAGTGGTGCAGCAGGGCGTTCACGAGCGTGCCCGAGAGGTGCCCGGGCGCGGGATGGACGACGAGGCCCGCGGGCTTGTCGACGACGAGGATGTCCGCGTCCTCGAACACGATGGAAAGGGGGATGTCCTCGGGCTCCGGCTCGGCGGGGACGGGCGGCGGGATCTCGAGCGTCACGATGTCGCCGGGGCGGGTCTTCGCCGACCCGCGGAGGGCGGGCGCCCCGTTCACCTTCACGCGTCCGGCCTTCATCAGCCCCTGGATGCGTGCGCGGGAGAAGCCCTCGCACGGGCCGGTCAGCCAGACGTCGAGCCGGTCGATGCCCGTTTCGGGAACCGTGAAGGACAGGACCTCGCCCTGTTCGTCGTCCATCTCCGCATCCGCGTCGGCCATTTCCCTCACCAGAACGCCCATTGGTTGGCGGCGACGACGTAGACGCCGAGCAGCAGATTCGTCGTCACGTGCGCGACGATCGCGGAGAGGAGCCCGAAGCGGATGGACAGGATGCCGTAGATCGCGGCGCAGAGGGCCGCGGCGAGCGGGCGGTCGTGCTCGAGCGTGAAGAGGAAGACGGTCCAGAGGAACGCGGAGAGGTCGAAGCGGGACGCCGGAACGGAGAGGAAGTCGCGTTTCTGGAGCCAGCGGTAGAGGAACGACCGGAAGAAGAGCTCCTCGACGGGGGCGATCACGCACGCGCTGCCGACGAGCTTGGCGGCCGTCAGCGTCCAGCCGCAGACGGCGGGATCGTAGGGCGAGGGGGCGGAGGAGACGGCCGGGAGGGAGCCGAGCGGCCAGACGCACCAGGTGCGGTAGAGGTCCGAGAACTCGGGAAGCGTCCAGAGCGCGAGGACAAGCAGGCCGCCCGCGACGCCCCAGCCCGTCGCGGCGAGGCGCCCGACGCCGGGCTGGCGCATGCCGGTCTCGAGGCGGGGCCGCCAGCACGCCAGCAGCACGGCCAGCGTCGCCGCCGTGCGCGCGGCGTACGCCCACGCGGTGGCCGGCAGGAACGTCTGCAGGCCGATCCAGGTCGCGAAGGGCGCCACGTAGGCGAGGATGTTGCGGGTTTCCCGTGTCACGCGCACATTCTACCATATTGCGCGCGGGACTGAAAAAGAATAGAATAGCGCCATGAAACTCGGCAGACGGACATTCCTCGGCGGCGCGGCGGCGTCCTTCTTCATCGGCATTCCCCGCGGCGGCTACGCGGGCGGGCGGCGTCCCGCGGCGTCGGACCGGCTGAACCTCGCGGTGATCGGCTGCGGCACGATGGCGCATGCGAACGCGCACGCGTTCCTCTGCGACGACCGCGTGCGCATCGCCGCGACGTGCGACCCCGTGCTCGAGGCGCCGCACTACAGCTACGACGGCAAGGCGATGGGCGGCCGCAAGGTCATGAAGGACAAGGTCGACGCGCAGTACGGGAACAAGGACTGCCGGATGACGGCGGACTGGCGCGAGGTGATCGACGACCCGTCCATCGACGCCGTGCAGATCACCTGTCCCGACCACTGGCACGCGCTCATCGCGATCGCGGCGATGCGGAAGGGCAAGCACGTCTACTGCCAGAAGCCCATGTGCCTCGGCGTCTCCGAAGGCCAGGCGATGGTGCGGGCGGCGCAGGCGAGCGGCGTGACGTTCCAGGTCGGGTCGCAGCACCGCAGCGACTCCGCCTGCCGGCAGGGCTGCGAACTCGTCGCGAGCGGCTACATCGGGACATGCACGCGCTGCACCGTCGGCCTGCCGGACTGGAACGGCGGCCTGTGGGGCACGCCGAAGGACCGCACCCGCGGCCCGGCCCCCGCCTACTTCGACAAGGGCATGTGGGACCTCTGGCAGGGCCCCGCCGCGCACTGGGAGGACGACGCGTTCATCCGCGGCATCCACGCGCCGCTCGCGTGGCGCTGGAACTCGCGCACGGGCGGCGGCATCATCACCGACTGGGGCGCGCACTGGATCGACCTCCTGCACATGGCGATCCGGAAGGACCGCACGGGGCCCGTCCGCATCGAGAACATGAAGACGGACCTCGGCGACGACGTGGTCTTCGACTGGGCGCAGAACTTCGAATACGACATGGTGTACGCGGACGGCTTCGTCGCGCACGTCTCCTCGAAGGCGAGGTGCGGCCTCACGTTCCACGGCGAGAAGGGCGACATCTTCATCTTCCCGGGCAAGCTCGAGCGCCCCGCCTTCCTGTCCAAGTGGAGCGAGAAGCGCGACCTGAAGGACGCCGACGTGCGCCTCTACCGGTCCCCGAAGGGCCACGGGCACGAAATGGACTTCGTCGACGGCGTCTACGAGAACCGTCCGATCTGCACGGACTGCGAAATCGGCCACCGCTCGATCGCGGCCTGCCACATCGCCAACATCTGCGAGCGCCTGCGCCTCGACCGTCTGGACTGGGATCCCGCGCGGGAGGTCTTCACGGGCGCGCACGCGGCCGAGGCGAACCGCCTGCTCGAGGTTCCGCACCACAACGGCTGGACCCTCTAGTTCGCGAAGTCGTTCGCGCGACGGGCCCGTTTTTGATAGAATGTCACCGAACAGAAGGAGCAACGAGGAGAGCATGCAGACAAGAAGAGACTTTCTCAACACGGCGTGGATGGGCGCCGCCGCGCTGGCGGTGGGCGGCTGCGCCACGGGCTTCGGCTGCGGCTGCGGCGGCATGATGGCCGCCTACGCGGACAAGCCGATCAGGAACCTCCGCGTCGGCGTCGTGGGCCTTGGCCGCGGCTATGCCGGCGTCACGGGCTTCACGCTCGTGCCGGGCGGATACATCAGCGCCGTCTGCGACATCAACGCGGCCCGCCGCGCGCGCACCCTGAAGTACCTCGCGGACAAGAAGGCCCCGACGCCGAAGATCTACGGCGACAAGGGCGCCGAGGACTGGAAGCGCCTGTGCGAGGACCCCGAGGTCGACCTCGTCTACAACGCGACGCCGTGGGAACTGCACGTCCCGATCGCCCTCTACGCGATGAAGTGCGGCAAGCACGTCGTGACGGAGGTGCCGAGCGCCTTCACCGTCGACGAATGCTGGGAGCTCGTCGAGACGAGTGAGCGCACGCGGCGCCACTGCATGCAGCTCGAGAACTGCTGCTACGGTGAGACCGAGATGCTCGCGTTCAACCTCGTGCACAAGGGCCTGCTGGGCGAAATCACGCATGGCGAGGGCGCCTACATCCACGACCTGCGCACGTACAACTACGGCGCCTGGGACGAGCAGACGGGCGGTGGCGGCTACTGGGACTTCTGGCGCCTGCGCCACAACGCGGTCCACGGGGGCAACCAGTACCCGACGCACGGCCTCGGCCCGATCTGCCTGGACATGGACATCAACCGCGGCGACCGCTTCGACTACGTCGTCAGCGTCGATTCCAGGCAGGCCGGCTTCGAGGAGATCGGGAAGGGCCTCCATGCGGACAACGCCTGGCTGCGCGACCTCAAGGTCAAGATGGGCGACATGAACACGAGCGTCATCAAGACCGTCAACGGCCGCACGATCATGGTGCAGCACAACGTCGGCACGGCGCGTCCGTACAGCCGCCTCAACCTCATCCAGGGCACGCGCGGCGTGCTGCAGGACTATCCGCTGCGCATCGCGATCGAAGAGTCCCTGGGCAAGGGCGCGCACGCCTTCAACGACCAGAAGACGGCGCAGCTGCGCGAACAGTACAAGCACCCGCTCTGGAAGACGGCCGGCGAGATCGCCAGGAAGGTCGGGGGCCACGGCGGCATGGACTTCCTGATGGTCCTGCGTCTGAGCTACTGCCTGCAGAACGGCCTGCCGCTGGACATGAACGTCTACGACCTCGCGAGCTGGTGCTGCCTCTGCGAGCTCACCGAGAAGTCCGCGGACAACCGCGGCCGCTCGATGGACGTGCCCGACTTCACGCGCGGCGGCTGGAAGACGGCGAAGCCGCTCGGCCTCGTCGACATCGACCTTGCGAAGATGCCGTTCGACAAGAAGGCCTGATTGGATTTCAAACGGAAAGGAACTGAAATGGTCAAGACTACGAGACGCGGGTTCCTGAAGACGGCGGCGGCGACGTCCCTCTTCAGCATCGCGCCCGCCCGGGTGCTCTGGGGCGACACGGCCCCCTCCAACCAGCTCACCCGCGCGCTGATCGGCTTCGGCTGCATCGCGCAGAGCGCGAACCATCTGCCGTTCAAGGGCTCGCGCCTGATCGGCCTTTGCGACCCGTTCGAGGCGCGCGTGCAGCACGGCCTCTCCGCGGCCGCGAAGCACGGCTGGGGCAAGGTCAAGGCGTACGGGAACTTCATGCAGCTGCTGGCGGACAAGGACGTCGACATCGTCCACATCTGCACGCCGCCGCACTGGCACGGCTGCATGAGCGTGATGGCCGCGAACGCCGGCAAGGACATCTGGTGCGAAAAGCCGATGACCCGCACGGTGGGCGAGGGCAGGCGCGTGATGGAGGTCGTCAAGGCGAAGAAGCGGATGTTCCGCCTCAACACCTGGTTCCGCTTCCAGGGCGGATTCTACGGCTTCGGCACGACGGTCGAGCCGATCCGCCAGATCGTCGAGAACGGCCTGCTCGGCAAGGGACCGATCAAGTGCACGTTCGGCGCCGGCCAGGGCTTCAGCTGGAAGTTCGGCTGGTCCGGCCGCGTGAACGCCGTCCCCGAGCAGATTCCGCAGGGCTTCGACTGGGACATGTGGCTCGGCCCGGCCCCGTGGAAGCCGTACACCTCGCACCGCGCGGGCACGTCCTTCCGCGGCTACTGGGACTACGACTCGGGCGGGCTCGGGGACATGGCCCAGCACTACCTCGATCCGCTGCAGTACCTGCTCTGCAAGGACGAGACGAGCCCGGTGCTCGTGGACTACAAGGGTCCGCGCCAGCACCCGGAGGCCGTCGGCCGCTTCGACCGCATCACGCTCACGTACGACGACGGCACGACGGTCGTCCTCGACGGCGACGAGACGCTGAAGGGCGAGCCGCTGCTGCGCGGCGCGAACGGCCTCTGCGTCTACCCGAAGGCGAAGGACGGCAAGACGCTCCGCATCAAGGACGCGAACGGCTGGTGGCCCGAGGAGAAGGTCCTCAAGACCCTCGCCGAGCTCCCGAAGCCGGCCGCCCAGCAGACGGACTTCATCGACAGCTGCAAGAACCGCAAGACGTTCGCGCTGAACGCGTCCAACGGCTTCCGCTCCTGCACGATGTTCAACCTGGGCATCGCCGCCGAGCGCCTCGGCCGCGGCTTCCGCTTCGACCCCGTCACGCTGCACGCCGTCGACGATCCGGCCGCGGACCGCTTCCTCTACCAGTCGATGCGCGCGCCCTGGAACAAGGAAATGTGGGGCTGACCCAGAAGGGAGACCTGAAAATGGCTGAAGAACAGAAGAAGACCCCGGAAAAGCCCTACGTGGACCCGAATCCGTACGCGGACTACGGCCCGGCCATGGCGCCGAAGGCCGGCGCCCCGATGGCCGTCGAGTGGCAGAACGCGCAGGACGCGGCGATCGCCGCGGCCACGAAGCCCGAGGCCCTGGCCGCCCACGTGTGGGACGCCGCCCGCGCGGAGGCGCTGCTCGCGAAGGTCGTCGACAAGGGCGCCTACAAGGCGGACCCGATGGACATGACGGTCGTCGGCGCGGTCTCGCAGTACGTCATGGAGGCCCTCATCGGCCGCCCGAACGGCTGCCAGAAGCGCTGCAGCACGCCCGGCGCCGCGCCGTGCCAGCGGAAGATCTGGAACCTCGCGTGCATCGCCGCGATCCGGAAGACGAAGGACGAGTACACCCAGACGTTCCTCCTCGACCAGCTCCGCTGGAGCGGCTGCAAGTGCCGCGCGAAGGACATCCGCGCGCTGGCGGACTGCGCCGCGTCGGAGAACGTGAAGAAGTACATCGAGTGGACGGCCTCCGAGGTGGACGGCTCCGCGTTCCCCGCGAAGTAAGGGCGCAGATAGATGGACGTCAATCGCAGGACCTCCCTCGCGCGGTCGATCGCCAACCTCCGCGCAACGGGACTGGTCCGGGACTGATGAAGACCGTCGTCGACCACCGGGCCCGGAAGAAGGAGATCATCGCGAAGGCCATCCGCCTCTTCGCGCGGCTGGGCTATCGCGACGTCTCCTTCCGCGAGCTGTCCGAGGAGTGCGGCGTCGCGCGCACCGTGCTCTACCGCTATTTCCGCGGCAAGCGCCAGATCTTCGCCGACGCGATCGCCCTGACGCTGGGCCGGATCATCCAGAAGAACATGGAGGTCGTGCGCTCGGACCTCCCCGCCTCCGTGCGTCTGAGGCAGATCTGCACCGTCTCCACCGCGACGCTGTTCGACAACCGCGACTTCCTGATGGTCGTCATCGACTACGTCCTCGCGATGACGCGCGACGGGCACGACATGACGCGGCGCATCCTCGCCTACACGAACGGCCTCCGCCGCGTGCTGCGCATCCTGCTGCTGTGGGGCATCCGCCACGGCGAATTCCGCCCCGACATGAACGTGGACGTCGTCGTGGACCTGCTCTACGCGCAGTTCGAGAGCGCCGTGCTGCGCCTCGCGGTCAGCGGCGACGCCGTGCAGACGGACGTCCTCGACCGCATCGATGAAATTCTCAAGGGACTTTTGAAGACATGACAGATGACTCCGCCGGGGCGCGCACGCCCGTGCCCGCCTGGTCGATCCTCCCCGAGGAGTGGAAGCCGATCCTCACCTCGCGCGGCCTGCGCGCGTTCCGCGCCGACCAGATCCTGCAGGCGCTCTACCGCGACTGGATCACGGACTGGGACGCCGCGACGACGCTCCCGAAGGACTTCCGCGAGACGCTGAAGGCCGAGTTCCCCATCGTCGTCCCCGAGGTGCGGGCGACGGACCGCGCCGAGGACGGGACGACGAAGCTCCTGCTGGGGCTCGCCGACGGCAATTCCGTCGAGACGGTCGTCATCCCCGCCCAGGGTCGCCTCACGCAGTGCGTGTCGAGCCAGGTCGGCTGCGCGATGGGCTGCGCGTTCTGCGCCAGCGGCAGCCGCGGCCTCGTCCGCTCGCTGCGCGCCGACGAGATCGTCGCCGAGGTGATGACGGCGCAGCGCCTTTTCGCCACGCCCGAGAACAAGCGGCAGGGATCCGGCCTCTGCCTGACGAACATCGTCGTGATGGGCATGGGCGAGCCGTTCACGAACTACGACGAGACGATGCGCGCCCTGAAGCTGCTCAACGCGGGGAAGGGACCCAACCTCGGCGCGCGCCACATCACGCTGTCGACCTGCGGCGTCGTCCCCGGCTTCGCGAAGCTCGCGGCCGAGGGGCTCCAGTTCGAACTTTCGGTGTCGCTGCATGCGCCGAACGACGAGCTGCGCTCCCTGCTCATGCCCGTCAACAGGCGGTGGCCGATCGACGAGCTGCTCGCGACCTGCCGCACCTACACCCAGACCACGGGCCGCGTGATCACGTTCGAGTATACGCTGGTGAAGGGCCTCAACGACTCCCGCGCCTGCGCGGAGGAGCTCGTGCGCCGCCTGAAGACGCTGCCGTCCTGCAAGGTGAACCTGATTCCGCTCTCGCCCGTCGACCACCGCCCCGACTTCCAGACGCCGGACGAGGCCACGCAGCTCGCGTTCCTCGACGTGCTGATGAAGGCGCGCATCCAGACGATGCTCCGCCGCAGCCGCGGCAAGGACGTCGCCGCCGCCTGCGGACAGCTGCGCCTGCGCGAACTGAAGGAGTGCAGATTTCCAAAAGGAGAACCGAAATGAAGCGACTGATCCTGTCCGCGGCGCTGTGCGCCGCCAGTTTCTGCGGCGCGTGGTCCGCGGCGCCGGGCATGAAGACCCCGTGGGGCGAGAAGGTGACCCCGGAGAACGCCTGGCGCGAATACCCGCGCCCGCAGATGGCGCGCGACGCGTGGTTGAACCTGAACGGCCTCTGGGAGTACGCGGTGACGGCCGAGTCGCCGGCAATCCCGGAGAAGTGGGACGGCGAGATCCTCGTGCCGTTCGTGCTGGAGAGCTCGCTCTCGGGCGTCGGCCGGCCGCTCCAGCCGAACGAGACGCTGTGGTACCGGCGGACCTTCGATGCGCAGGTGAAGCCGGGCGAGCGTCTGCTGATGCACTTCGAGCAGGCGGATTTCCGGGCGCAGGTCTTCGTCAACCGCGTCGAGGCGATGGTGCCGCACGAGGGCGGGCAGATGCCGTTCTCCGTCGACGTCACGGACCTCGTGAAGGCGGGCGCCAACGAGCTCGTCGTCGCCGTCTGGGACCCGACGAACGACTTCATCGGGTCGACCGGCAAGCAGGTCTTCAAGCCGCATGGCTGCATGTACACCCGCTCCAGCGGCCTCGGCGGCACGGTCTGGCTGGAGACGGTTCCCGAGACGCACCTCGTGGACTACAAGGTCGCGACGGACATCGACCGCGGCACGGTCGACGTGACGCTCGAGGGCGCGGGCGACCTGAAGCACGCGGAGGCCCGCGTCGAGGTCTGCCGCGCGGGCAAGGTCGTCGCGTCCGGCGAGCTGAAGGAATGGGGGCGGCCGGTGACGGTCGCGCTGCCGCGGCCGGTCGCGCTGTGGAGCCCCGAGGCGCCCGAGCTCTACGACCTCGTCATCACGTTCAGGGACGCCGCGAAGGGCACGAGGGACGTCGTGAAGGGCTACTTCGGCATGCGGAAGATCGAGCTGCGCAAGGACGCGAACGGCGTGCTGCGGTTCTTCTTCAACAACGCGCCGCGCTTCCTGATCGGCACGCTGGACCAGGGATGGTGGCCGGACGGGCTCCTCACTCCGCCCTCCGACGAGGCGATGGCCTACGACATCCTCGCGCTGAAGAAGATGGGCTTCGACATGATGCGCAAGCACATCAAGGTCGAGCCGCGCCGCTACTACTACCTTTGCGACAAGCTCGGCCTCATCCTGCTGCAGGACATGCCGAGCGGCTTCGCCGATGCCCAGAAGCGCTACGGCTTCTACCGCCGCGAACTGAAGGAGATGATGGACCACCTGCAGAAGGTGCCGTCCATCGCGATGTGGGTGCCCTACAACGAAGGCTGGGGCCAGCCCGGACAGTTCCTCACCCATTCGACGCTCATGTGGACGCAGCGCTACGACCCGACCCGCCTGGTGGACGGCCCCAGCGGCGCGCACGACTGGGAGGGCGGCGACGTCTGGAAGAAGCCGCAGGACGGCGGCGGCCCGACGAAGCACCTCCCCCTCGGCGTGGAGGAGGCCGCGCACGCGGTCGACAAGCACGACTACGCCACCCGGCCGCGCATGTGGCCCGTCAACGACCGCCGCGCGAGCTTCCTCGGCGAGTTCGGCGGCATCGGGTGCCGCGTGGAGGGGCATCTCTGGACGACGAACGCGTGGGGCTACGGGGACACCGGGAAGGATGTCGACCGGAGGCTTGTCCAGGACAAGTTCGTCTCGCTCATGGAGCATGTCGGCGGCCTCGCGATGCGCGGGCTCGCGGGCAGCGTGTACACGCAGACGACGGATGTCGAGGGCGAGATCAACGGCTTGCTGACCTACGACCGCAAGGTCGTGAAGTTCAACGCCGCCGCGCTCGCGGCCGTGCACGCGAAGGTGCGCGAGATGGCCGCGCGCGGATGCGTGCCGCGCGCGACGAAGGCCGTCCTGCCGCGCTACGACCCCGACCCCGCGGCATGGGCCTACACGTTCACGGCGCCGGCCGCCGACTGGATGCAGCCCGGCTTCGACGACGCGGCCTGGAAGCGCTCCGCGGGCGGTTTCGGCGGGAGGGGCATCGACAGGGACCATCCGGCCGCGAAAATCGCGACGAAGTGGGAGACGGACGCGATCTGGCTGCGCCGCCGCTTCACGCTGGACGCCGTTCCGGAGAAGCTGCTCGAGGCCACGCTCGAGATGTTCCACGACGAGGACGCGGAGGTCTACCTCAACGGGCAGCTCATCCTCTCGGTCAAGGGGTACACCACGGACTACGTGCAGTTCGGCGTCCCCGCGGAGACGTTCCGCGCCGCCGCGAAGAAGGGCGGGAACGTCCTCGCCGTCAAGGTCGTCCAGACCGCCGGCGCCCAGTACTTCGACCTTGGCCTCTCGTTTGAAGTCCGACGGTAGCGGACGTCATCTCGACGGAATCGCTTCTGGTTGCGCGCCGGCCCCCGGCGCGCATTTTTGTTTCGGTGAAAAATCTTCACATTCCCTCTTGCACGCCCGCGAGGCGTATGCTATACTACGTCTCGTTTTCCGCTCCATGGGGAAGTAGCTCAGTTGGTAGAGCATCACGTTCGCAACGTGGGGGTCGTGAGTTCGAATCTCATCTTCTCCACCATTCGGAAGGAAAACGAAAAAGCGGCTTTCGCCTAATCAGGGCGCGCCGCG
>JAEDMN010000204.1 GCA_016302985.1 Kiritimatiellia bacterium
TCCTCGCTTATTCTTCCACCACCTTCTCCAGCAACGCCTTCAGCCGCCGAATCTCCGCCTCGTCGTTGAAAATCGAACGGGGACAGTCCCCATTCGCCCTTCGCGGGAACGAAAGGATTCGCCCTTTTCGGGAAGGACGAACTTGCCCCGTCCGCAAGCGCAGATGGGTTCAATTGGCCTTCGCGGCGTTTTCGCGAATCCGGAACTTGATGCCTGATTCGTGAAGATGATGCAGTCTGCCCGTGACGAAAGAGACCTCGTTGCCCCGCTGCCGTCAGAGCCAACGCCCCCAACGGTAGCCCGTCAGCTCATGCGTGTCCAGGTCGAGCACGAGGATGAGACGCCATTCTCCGCCACACGAACTGCCGTCAAACGCATGGCTTTTCGTCAGCGAGACAAAGCGCCTTGGCAAGGGCCTCTCCCCGAAGACAAGCCGATGCTGCGTCTCGGGATCTTTTGACCGGCGTTCCTCCCAGCGACGATACTCGGCGCTTCCGCCGGACGCACTCTCGGACAAGGCGTACTCCAGCATCGTAAACGCATTCGTCGCAAGTGGATAGGCGTGGCCCTGCGCGAATCGGATCATGTCCGCTTCTTTGCAGCGACAGGTCAGGCGTTCCGTACACGTGCCATACGTCGCCTGGCTGTAATAGCGGATGTCCGTCGCATCAGGCGGAAGCCATTTGGCGAACGACGCGGCTCGTCGCGGCCCGCCGGCCATCTCGCCCTGCGTCGCATACGAACAGTCGATGGTCCGGCAAGCGTAAGCCATAACCCCGCCGAAGCCAACCGCCGAAGCCACGACCGTCAACGCCAGCGCGCCAACGGAGCTGCCGCAGGCATAAGCCCCCCAGAACGCGCCTCTCAGCCACCGGTTCCTCGGCGCCTTCACCCGCCATCCCGGCCAGCGGACGATCATGACGCATATCGCCACGAGCGGAATCAGCGCAAGCACGGCCAACGGCGGAAAGGCCATGAAGCAAAAGCCGCCGATCCAACCCGCGTAGATGAAGACCGGACAAGGACATAAGGAAACAGCTGCAACCGGCACGATGCGAAGCGCCCAGGTCAACACGCCGACATTGCGCCGCCGGCACCACGCCAAGACGCTTACCGCCAACGGCAGCAGTAATGTTGGAATACAGATCAACAGGACAGCCCTCCATTAGCTGATTGTGATCATACCACAATTCCCGAACAGGAACAATTACGACAGGAACCATTAGCATCCCATTTTGTCAAGTGTCTGCGACCACGCCGCCGGGAGGCCGACCGCCTTTCCCTCCACCACCATCGTCGGGTTGAACCGTCCGAACGCAAAGAGTTCCGCGTCGCGCGCGGGGCCGCGCCGCCCCTGCCAGTAGAGTGGAGCCATCATCGTTCGTTCCTCCCTTCCTTGAGAGGTGTTTCAACGCCCTTCCACACGAAGACGCCCATGAGGCCCGGCGGCAGGGTGATGGTGCCGGAGGCGTTGCCGTCCGCGAACGCCAAGTCAACGGAAATGTCGCCCTTCGGGGAGGGCATCGTCGCGCGAATGAACTTCAGGGGCCCCGGCTGCGGCGCGATGCGCACGCGCGCGAAGCCGTCCGCGTCCGGCCGGATGCCCGCGATGCCCGTCTGCAGATGGAAGAGCGGATGCGCGCCCCAGGCGTGGCAGTCGCTGCGGCCGCGCAGACGATGTTTTCACGCCCCGTCATCGTGTCCGGATCGGTCACGCCGCCATACGTCTGGCACGGCACGCATGCCGCCCGCCACGCCGTCTTGCCCGTCGTCAGCCGCGTGTCGTAGGCGCCCTCGGCCTTGAGGACGAACCCGCCGTGCCCGCTCGTCAGGATCGAGGGCGGACCGTTCCTCCCGAGGTGGAAAACGACGGCCTCCAGCACGTGTTCGCCCGCCGACAGATCCCGGATCTCGTAGGACTGGTAATACCAGCGTCCGGGGAAGCCCTTGTGCGGCCCGCGCGAGATGACGCACCCGTCAAGAAGGAGAACGTAGCGCGGATCGGCCGAGACGTCGAAGACGAGCGGCGTGCCGTGTCCGTCGTCGGCGGTCGGTGACGTGGAGATCGTTGACCTGGAAGAGCGTGCCCATGATGGCGTCCTCTTGGCTTACTGGTATTCCGGCATCGGGATCGCCTCGCCCTTCAGCTGCCGCGAGAGGAACGGTTCCTCGTAGCAGCCGTAGAACGTGGCGTTGAGGTCGATCCACGTGGCGAGCATGCGCAGCTCCTCGGACGTAAGCAGGTTCGCGTGCTTCCCGCGCGAGAGGTGTCCGAAGAGGCCGGAGCCGAGCGCGTTGCGCCCCGGCCCCTCGGGCGTCGTCTGCACAAGGTTGTACTCGGGCCAGCACGGCACCATCTCGGCGGGCGTGCCGTCCAGCGCAACGCCCCGGCGGGGCTTGTACCACTGGAACTGCTTGCCGCCCGGCTTGCGCCCCGTCGGCTCGTCCGTGAAGCACAGCGTCGCGTAGGACCGCGTGAACGGCGCCGAATACTGCCGCGCGCCCACCGTGACGACGTTCGTCGCGTTCGAGAAGCGCGGATCGGGCGTGCGCGTGAGCGCGATGCCCTTCGGCGGGTTCCGGTCGCCGTGGCAGCGGATGCACTTCGCGTCGAGGATGGGCTGCACGTTCTCGACGAAGCCCCATGGACGCCCGCCCTCCGGCGGCACGGCGAGTTCCTGCGCGGGCTTCTTCATCGCCACCGCGCGCGGCGCTGCGGCGGCGCCGGCCTCGCGCTTCGGCTCGTGGCAGCCGACGCACGAGACGCGCTCGCCCGGCATGAGCGAGGTCGTCGAGCGCATCGTGCGCCACGCGCGGCCCTCCCCGTCAAGCACCTGGAAGAGGATCGCCTTCTCGGCGGGGACGAGGAAGCGGCACGAGCCGTCCGCCTCCACCTGCGCCGTCCCGAGGACGGCACGGGCGTTCTCGTGGCCGCCGCGCCCCGTGTTCGGGAGGTACTGGTCGGGGGCCGTGCGCGGGAAGATCTGGACGACGCGCACCTGGGCGAGGGCGCCCGGCTTGACGTCCTTGAGGCCGCGCCGCACGTCCGCGATGAACACCTCGCCCTTCTTCGCCGCGCGGAGGGCCGGGTCGAACTGCGACTCCAGCTTCGGCGGCACGGGGCGCGCGACGAGCGGCGTCGGGCACATCGCGTTCATCCGGCCGTCGCGGTAGAGCACTTCGCGCGTCCCGTCGGCGGCGAGCACGTAGAGGCCGAGCGAGGCGTCGGGCGCGGGGCGGCTCGGCTCGTAGTGCAGGTGGTCGCGGCTCCAGCTCACAAGGAAGAGGTCCTCCCCGTAGGGCCACGGCGAGTTGTACCAGTCGTTGTGCGCGGCGGGGTCGTCGTCGTCCGCCGCGCCCATGCGGATCTCGGGGTAGTGGCCGGGCGTGACGTGCGTCACGGCGTCCTCGCTGTTCTCGTCGATGGAGGGGTCGATGAGGATGAGCGGGCCGCCCGTCACGGCGTGGTGGGCGGAGGCGATGCAGGCGACCTTGCGCGAGCCGGGGATGGCGCGGATCTGGAACGTGCAGTGCGGGTCGGGCGTCTCGTTGCCCCAGAGCGCCTTCGGGTTCGTGCCGTCCGGGCGCATGGCCCAGAGGTTCTGGTGGCGCACGGCGTCGCGGTCGATGTAGTCCCAGCGCGCGAACATGAGCTCGCCGTTGTTGGCCATCGCGGGGAACCACTCGGCGACGTCGTTCCACGAGAGCTGGCGGATCTCCGAGCCGTCCGGGCGCATGCGGAACATCGTGTACGCCTGCCAGCGGTTCGAGTAGCCGAACCAGAAGCAGCGGCTCTGCGAGCGGCGGCGCGTGGACATGAAGGCGATGTCGCCGTCCGGCAGGAACTCCGGCATGAAGTCCTCGTAGACGCCCCGCGTGAGCTGCTTCAGACCCGAACCGTCCGGCGCGATCTCCCACAGGTGGTAGTAGTGGTCGTCGCCGCCCTCCTCGTTCACGCACATCGCGTAGGGGTTGAGCGGACCCTCCGTCTCCACGAACGCGAAGAGGATCCGGCGCGCGTCATACGAGAGGCGCGGCTCCAGGTAGCTGCCGGAGGGCATCCGCCCCGCGATCAGGTCGCGCGTCTTCATCGACCGTCCCGGCGCCTCCAGCGCGAACAGGCTTCCGCCCGGGCGCTGCCGCCAGCCGAAGTACTGCGCCACGCAGTGGTTCCACGTCGGGCTGCGGCGCGTGTTGAAGAAGATTCCCTTCGCGAGCGTCTCCTTCAGGCGCGGGTCGGCGAGGAGCTTCGCACGCCGCGCGACGCGCCCGCGCACGTAGGCCTCCCAGCCATCGAGGGGACAGCCCCACTTCGCGTCGTCCTGCACCCATTCGGAAAGGACCGTGAGGAAGAGTTCGGCGTCGGGCATCGGGTCGAGGCCCTGGGCGAGCGCGGCGCACCGCGTCTCCACGAGCCCCTTCAGCGCGGGGAGCGCATCGAGCGCGCGCGCCATCTTCTGCAGGCCCGCGAGCCACGTGCCGTCGAAGCGGAACGCGAACGCACGCGCGTCCGGCGCGGAACAGGCGACCGTCACACCGTTCGTGCCGGGCACGCACGTCCACGGCGCCGCCGTGTCGTAGCCAAGCACGTAGCCGCCGAAGCCGTCCTCGGGGTTGCCGTCCACGACGACCGCGAACGGCAGCAGCACCTCGGTGTCCGGCACGGCGTCCCGGAAGAAGCGCAGCGAGCGCCCGAACGTGTAGAGGCGCGGCTCGGTGATCGGGGCCTTGGGAGGCGTGCGGCCCTGCCACAGGCTGCGCGGATCGCGGCCGAGGGGGGGCTTCGCCCGTTCGGGCTCGGCGGCCGCCCAGTCGAGGCGCAGCCGCGCCGCGCCCGTGAACGCAAGGCCGTCCGCGCCGAGCGGGCGGGACGCCGCCTGGGGCGACACGCCGAGGCGCGCGAAGGCGAGCGCGGCCTTCTGTCCGCTCCACGGGCGCGGGATCGGGTCGGAGACATGCGAGAGCTTCGGATCGACGTCCCGGGGCGGCAGGCGCGTCCACGCGCCCGGCACGTCCACGGGCACCGTCTCGGGCCGCGCGAGCGCGAGCGACACCGCCGTCGCGTCGCAGATGTGCGAGCCGCGCGCGTCGACGCGCACCTCCACCGCCGCGTCCGCGCCAAGCTTCACGGCGGCGAGGCGGACCGTCCGGCGGACCTGGTCCGTCCCGGCCCGGAGCGTGAACCGCGCCTGTTCCGCGCCGGCCACGAGAAGCGTCACGTCGACGCCGGCCGTCTTCGGGTTCCCGTCACCCGCCTTGAGGGCGGCACAGGTCACCGTGACGTCGTAGGGGCCCGCCTTGGCCGGGGCATGGCGCAGGACGGCCGCGGCCTGCGGCGCGGGATGCAGCACCCACGCGCCGGCGGGCACCACCACGTCCAGCTTCCCCTGTTCGGAAACCTCCGCCTTCGTGACGTTGCGCAGCGCCATCGGGTACGTCTCGCCCTTCAGGGCCGCGCCCACGAGCTTCCCGCCCGCGCGCGTGTAGGCGTCCAGCGGCGCATACGTCCCCTTCGCGAACGACAGCGTCTCCCAGGTTCCGTCGGCGGCGACCGCCACCAGGGGCACCAGTCCGACCAGCATCCAACTCAGCTTGCTCATATCCATCATCATCCTTGGCTTACCGATCCGTTCCTCAGTCCTTTGTCGTGATGGGGTTCACTCCGCACATGGTCGCGCCCTGCGTGCGTATTCTACCAAATCGTGGATGAGCCGCACCAACCGTTATATAACGGTTTGTGAGAAACCTGT
>JAEDMN010000205.1 GCA_016302985.1 Kiritimatiellia bacterium
CATCAAGTCCGTCGACAAGGCGATTCCCCAGATCTACATCGAGGCGCGCTTCATCGAGGTCTCGAACGAGGCGATGCACAAGCTCGGCATGCAGTGGAACCAGCTCGCGAGCTGGGGCGCCACCGCGAAGGGCCTCGAGGCCGGCTGGGAGTACAACAACGGCCGCGCATCCGTCGTCAAGTCGGCCAGGGAATCGCACTGGTACACGAAGAAGCAGATGGACGCGCAGGGGAAGGACGTGGCGGACGGCCACTCCGAGCTCGACTACGTCACGCAGCACCTGCTCGCTCCCGAGGGAATCAACACGGCGCCGGGCGCGGGCCGTTCCGCGGCGGACATGGCCTGGCACAACGCGCGCGGCTTCTCCGGCCAGCTCTCGGCGGACGACTTCCGTCTCGCGATGAGCGCGTTCGAGTCGATGAGCGACGCGAAGATCTTCTCGAACCCGAAGATCATCGTCTCCAACGGCAAGGAGGCGAAGGTCGACATGACGACCAAGTTCCCGCACATCAAGGTGACGTCGCAGCGCACCACGTCCACCGAGCAGTCCTTCATCGACATGGCGACCGAGATGCAGGCCATCCCGGGCGAGGACAAGCTGATGTTCGCGAAGGAGGCGTTCTTCAGCTGGGGCATCACGCTCGACGTGAAGCCGCGCATCTCGTCGTCCGGCCTCATCAGCGTCGAGATCGTCCCGACGATCAGCCAGCTCGACAAGGACGTCACCGCCTCCGGCTTCTACGAGGTCGGCAGCGACTCCGGCACGGGCCTCTATCCGATTATCCAGGTCAAGCGCCTGACCACGGACTTCACGATGCAGAGCGGGTCGACGGCGGTGATCGGCGGCCTGTCGAAGACGACCGAGGAGGACATCGACTCGGGCATCCCGTACCTGCGCAAGATCCCGTGGGTCGGTCCGAAGCTGTTCGGCTGGAAGAGCCGCGGCAAGGTCCAGAAGGAGATCATCGTGTTCGTGACGCTCGGCATCGCCGACCCCGCGGACCTGCCGGCCGACGTCGGCCTGCCGAAGAACGCGGTCATGGGCCGGGAGTACGTCGAAGGGCGCAAGCTCGAGCCGGGCGAACGCGACGGCGGCGTCGCGAAGCTCATGGCGTTCGACCTGCGTCCGCTGGAGGAGCAGCGCCAGGACGACAACCTGAAGCCCGGCTCCGTGACGATCACCCCGGTCACCAAGCAGATGCCGGTCGCGGTGCCCCCGCCCGCCCCGGTGGCCGCGCCCGCGCCGCAGGCGGCCCCCGCCCCGGCGGAGGCCCCGGCCGAGGCGAAGCCCGAGCCGGCGACGCCCCTCGAGAAGCTGTAGTCCGGACGCGGCCACATGCCCGGAAACGAGACGATCGCGGCGATCGCGACGGCGCCCGGACGGGGCGGCGTCGCGGTCGTGCGCATCAGCGGCCCCGACGCCTTCCGCGTCGCGGCGGCGGTCTGCGGACGGCGCGTGGAATCGGCCCAGGCGGGCCGATTCTTCCATTCCACTTTCCGCGACCCCGCGTGCGGGTCGCCGCTGGACGACGGCCTGCTGCTGGTCTTCGCCGCGCCCCGCAGCTACACGGGCGAGGACGTCGTCGAACTGCAGGGGCACGGCGGCAGCGTCGCGCCCCGCCGCGTGCTCGAGGCCTGTCTGGCCGCCGGCGCCCGTCTGGCGCGCCGCGGCGAATTCACCGAGCGCGCGTTCCTCAACGGGCGGCTCGACCTCGGCGCGGCCGAGGCGGTGATCGACCTCGTGGACGCGAAGACGGCGCGGGCCGCGGACGACGCGGTCGCGCGCCTCGCCGGCGCGGCGTCGCGTCCCTTCGAGCGGATGTATGCGGACGCGATCGACCTGTCGTCCCGCGTTGAGCACGCGCTCGACTTCAGCGAGGACGAGCTGCCGCCCGGTTTCGACGCGGCGCTCGCCGCCGGCGTGGACGCCCTGTCGTCCCGCGTCGAGGCGAAGCTTTCGACCGCCCGCGAGGGGCGGATTCTGCGCGAGGGCGCGCTCGTCGTGCTGGCGGGTCCGCCGAACGCGGGCAAGAGCTCGCTGCTGAACGCGCTGCTCGGCGCGGACCGCGCCATCGTCTCGGCCACGGCCGGCACGACGCGCGACGCGATCGAGGACTGGGCGGAGATCGGCGGCTGGCCCGTGCGGCTCGTCGACACGGCCGGCCTGCGCGCGACGGGCGACGCGGTCGAGGCGGAGGGCGTCGCGCGCGCCGAGGACCTGATCGCGCGGGCCGACCTCGTGCTGCGGCTCTCCCCCGCGGACGCGGAACCGTCCGCGGCCGGTGCGGCCGGGGACAGTCCCCGCGAGATCCGCGTGTGCTCGAAATGCGACCTGGGTGCGATGTCCCCGTCCGGCGCGCGGCGCGTCTCCTCCCGGACGGGCGAAGGCCTGGACACGCTGCGCGGCGACATCGCGAATCGCCTGGCGAAGCTCGCGGCGCGGCGCGACGAGGAGACGGGCGCGGACGTGACGACGCGGCAGCGGGCCTGCCTGCTGGACGCGCAGGGCGCCCTCGCGCGGGCGCGGTCCGCGCTGGACCTCCCCGACCTCGTGCTCGCCGCGAACGAGCTGCGCGCCGCGGCGGAGGCGATCGGCCGCGTGCTCGGCAAGGTCTACTCCGACGACCTCCTCGACGCCCTCTTCAGCCGCTTCTGCGTGGGAAAGTGACGGCGCGGTTGCCCACGCGCGCCGGAGGCCGGCGCTCCCGGTACAGGAGGGGCTTGACGGGGAATGGGCGGGATGGTGTAGAATAGAGACCTTCGAAGAGGAAAGGAATCCGAAAATGAAGGTGATGCTGGTCAACGGGTCTCCGCACGAGCACGGGTGCACGCGCGCGGCGCTGGACGAGGTGGCGAAGGAGCTCGCGGCGCAGGGGATCGAGAGCGAGGTGTTCTGGCTGGGGCTCGACCCGGTCGCAGGCTGCATCGGCTGCGGCGCGTGCCGGCAGAACGGCGGGCAGTGCTTCCGCAACGACTGCGTGAACGCGTTCGTCGCGAAGGCGGCGGAGGCGGACGGCTTCGTGTTCGGCACGCCGGTGCACTGGGCGTCCGCTTCGGGCGCGATCACGTCCTTCATGGACCGCGTCTTCTTCAGCGCGGGCGGGAGGCTGCGCGGCAAGCCGGCGGCGTGCGTCGCCTCGGCGCGGCGCGCGGGCACGACGGCCACGCTCGACCAGCTGCTCAAGTACTTCTACATCTGCGGCCTGCCGATCGTCCCCTCGCAGTACTGGGCGATGGTGCACGGCACGAAGGCCGAGGACGTGGCGCAGGACCTCGAGGGCCTGCAGATCATGCGCACGCTCGCGAAGAACATGGCGTGGATGCTGAAGAGCTTCGAGGCCGGCCGCGCGGCCGGCGTGAATCCGCCGGAGCCCGAGGCGCCGGTGCGCACGAACTTCATCCGCTAACGGGAAGATGGACTTCGCCTGCCGCCAGTGCGGGACGTGCTGCCGGATCAAGGACGGCATCGTCCGCGTCTCGGACGCCGAAATCGCGCGCATCGCCGCGCATCTCGGGATGTCCGAGAGCGCGTTCATCGAGCGGGAATGCGAGGTCGCGCCCGACCGGCGCGGCCTCGTGCTGCGCAGCCGTCCCGACGGCGCGTGCGCGTGGCTGACGGACGACAACCGCTGCCGGATCCACGCGGTGAAGCCGGACAAGTGCCGGACCTTCCCCTACGAGTGGACGAACGCCGACTCGGACGAGGTGTGCCCGGGGCTGCGGGCGCTGAAGGCCGGGACGGAGGAGTCATGAAGGACGGGACGGAGGAGCTGGTCCGGTCCGTGCGCCGCGTCACCTTCGCGGGCATGGCGGTCAACGTGGGCATCGCCGCGCTGAAGGGCGCGGGGGGCGTGCTCTGCTCGTCGCAGGCGCTCGTCGCGGACGCCGTCCATTCCGTCTCGGACCTCGTGACGGACGTCGCCGTGATCCTGGGCGTCCGCTACTGGACGGCTCCGGCGGATGCGGAGCATCCCTACGGCCACGGCAAGATCCAGGCGCTCGTCACGCTGTTCATCGCGGGCGCGCTCGCGGTCGTCGCCTGGGAGCTGGGCGCGCATGCCGTGCGGGCGCTGCTGGCCGGGAACGCGCAGGCGCCGGGGCTCGCGGCGTTCTTCTGCGCACTGGCCTCGGTCGTGTCGAAGGAGCTGCTGTTCCACTGGACGCGCCGGGTCGCGCGGCGGGTGAAGGCCCCCGCGCTCGAGGCGAACGCCTGGCACCACCGGTCGGACGCGATCAGCTCCGTGCCGGTCGCCGTCGCGGTGGTCGTCGCCCACTTCTGGCCGTCGCTCGCGTGGCTCGACGCCGCGGGCGCGGTGCTCGTCGCCGTCTTCATCCTGCAGGTCGCCTGGGAGATCGCGCATCCCGCGCTGCAGGAGCTCGTGGACGCGGGCATCGACGACAAGTCCGAGCAGGTCGCCGCCGTTGCGCGCAAGGTGCCCGGCGTGCTGGCCGTGCACCGGGCGCGGGCGCGGCGGTACGGCGGCGCGTTCCAGGCGGACCTCCACGTGCAGGTGGACGCCTCGCTCTCGATCGCCGCGGCGCATGCGCTGGGGCACGACGTGAAGCAGGCGATCCTCGCGGCGGGAATCGACGTGACGGACGCCGTCATCCACGTCGAGCCGCGGGACGTGCGCGTCATCGTGTCCCTCGGGTCGAACGTCGAGCCCCGCGCCACCTATCTGGAACGGGCGCGCGCGGCCCTGGCGGACCTGCCGTGCACGCACCTCCTGCAGGCGAGCTCCGTGATCGAGACGGAGCCGGTCGACGTGCCGGCGGAATTCGCCGACCGGAAGTTCCTCAACCAGGTGCTCGTGCTCGAGACCGCGCTCGAGGCGGCGGACTTCTCACGGCGGATGCACGCGATCGAGGACGCGCTCGGGCGCGTCCGCACGGTCCGCAACGGACCGCGCACGGTGGACATCGACCTGATCGACTACGACGGCCAGCGCAGCGACGACCCCGAACTGACGCTGCCGCATCCGCGCGCCCGCGAACGCGACTTCGTGATGAAACCCCTCGCGGAACTTGGAATCGCTTTCCCGTGTCGCCGTGCGGTCGGTCCTTTGCCGTAGAACCGCTTCACCGGTCGGGGCGAACGCCCCGAACACGTATGCGGGGCGTCTCGCCCCGCGGGAAAGATCGGACGACACCTGTCAAGGAACCTGTCACTCCAATCCTCCATTCCCCCAATGACCTCCATCCTCTACGTGGCGCTCGGCAGCGCCCTCGGCGGCGTGTGCCGCTATCTCGTCTCCCTCGCGCTGAATGCGCCGAAGGGTTTCCCGTGGGGCACGTTCGCGGTGAACGTGGCGGGCGCGCTCGCGATCGGCCTCCTGAGCGGCTGGCTCGCGAAGGGCGACCACGCGGCGGCGATCCGCCTGTTCGCCGTCGTCGGTTTCTGCGGGGGCTTCACGACCTTCTCGACGTTCTCGAACGAGGCGTTCCGGATGCTGGAAAGCGCCCAGTGGGCGCAGGCCGCGGCATACGTGGGCGGCTCGGTCCTCGCCGGCCTCGCGGCGGTCGCGCTGGGCTACCTCGTCTCGCGGTAGTGCTCGGAGTCGGGAGTCCGCGAGTTCCGAGCCGGGTGAACTGGCACGAGAGGCGCGCTCCAGTGCCACATTGAGAGGGCTTTCCATCTGCCCTCGACGGCTGATTATTGTGGGATTGTGCGATTGTAGCATTGTGGGATTGTAGCATTGTGGGATTGTAAAATTCCACAATTCCACAATTCCACAAT
>JAEDMN010000206.1 GCA_016302985.1 Kiritimatiellia bacterium
GACAGGTGAGACGGGTGAGACGGGTGAGACGGGTGAGACCGCGACGCCCAGTCCCACCTGTCTCACCTGTCTCAACAGTCCCACGGTCCTGTGGCGGCGCGCAACCTAAGTGCAGGAGCCCGCATCGAGTTGGCCAGAGTGCAGGCGCCCGCATCGAGTTGGGCCAGAGCGCAGGAGCCCGCATCGAGTGGGCCAGAGTGCAGGAGCCCGCATCGAGTTGGCCTAGGCGCAGGAGCCCGCATCGATCTTGACCAGGTCCGCGCCCTTCACGGTCCAGCACGTGGCCATGCCGGCGTCGATCGTCACGAAATCGGCTTCGCCGGACTTTGGAAAATAGACGGCGTCGTGCGTGCGCCGCAACTTGAGATAGGCCTCGTTCCAGTTGATTTCCGCCGCGCGCGCGACCTTGTCGACGGCAAAGGACTGGACCAGCAGCCGCGGATAATTGATCGAGACCCGGAAGCCGGTACGGGCCGACACGCCCCCGAAAAGATCCCAGCACTCGACGCGATCCACGAGGAACGCGTTCTGCATCGCCTTCAGATAGGCGTCGACCGTCGGATGCGAGAACTTGCTGCCGTACTGGGACATCGAGGCGGCGATCTTGCGCAGGCTCGTCACTTCGCTGAAATGCTCGCTGATCCAGGAGCATAGATGCCAGATTCCGGCGCCGTCCGCACAACGGCTGGGGCACAGCATGTCCCGCACGAACGTCTTGTACCAGACCGATTCCAACCGCTCGGGCGAAAGGTCATCGCCAAGGTGGTCATGCAAGTGGTAGCGCGCGACGGAGTACGCCGCCTCGATCTCCGCGAAGCACCAGTTGTTGGAGCAGATGAGCAACACGGACGCGCATCGGCCGCACGCCTGGACACGCGCAAGCAGCGGGACCAGGTCCGAGAAGAGACTGGGCTCGTCGAGAACGAGCCGGAAACGCCCCTTCGGACAGCGACCGGCGACGAGCCCCCACATGAGGTCGGCCGTGCGCATGGCCTGGTATTCGGCGCCTTCAAGATCGATGTAGACGGTCTTCACGGACGGTGCCGCGGCTTCGACCGCAGGCAACGCGGCCCGGAAAAGCTCCGTTTTCCCCGCGGAGCGGAAGCCGGACAGGATACGAATGGTGCCCAAGGCCCTTGGCTTTAGATACCAATCTTTAAATTTTGAAACCGATTCGTCTTTTTCCATTCCATTGGGCATATGAATCATCCACCTTAACCTGCCATCTTCCACACACCTCACACTTCTTATTGCAATGTCTGGACGATTTCTTATGCCGAAACTATTTTTTTTTGAAAATGTTCGAGAGTGGGACCGCTGGTGCGGGCACAGGAGTGCGCACCGGGGACCGGTGCGCCCCCAGGCTGGAGGGGCCGGATCAATGGTAGCGGCCGGAGAAGTACTTCTCGTGCGCGCGGGCGGGGTCGTTGATCAGGCCGCGGTTGACGCGCAGGCAGTCGATGACGCCCGAGCCGCCATCTTGTCCGACGCGGAGGACCGCGTTGACGGCCTCGTTGTTCTTGAAGCCGACCGTCAGGTCCCGGAAGACGGCGCGGAACTGTCCGTCCGCCTGGATGACGGTGTGGCGGCGCTTCGGGTTCGCGGCGTACCAAAAGCAGAAGCACTTGTCGAAGATGCCGCCGTTGCTGTGCTCGCCGATGCGGAAGCCGATCGAGAAGTGGTCGCTATAGCAGAAGTCCATCCAGTTGTTCCAGCTGCGGACGTCGAAGCCGACGCTCTGCTCGTAGGCGTCGTATTTGCAGGTGAAGAGCGGATGGATGTTGCGCAGCGAGTTGCCGCCGCCCGTGAGGAGCACGCCCGTGTAGACATCCGCGATGCGCATGTTGGTGAACGTGTTGTCGTGGCCCTCGCAGAACACGCCGACCGAGTTGGTGGCGCCGTTGCCGACGATGTTGACGTCCCTGATGTCGCAGTCCGAGGAGCCGTTGTTCGCGCCCTTCTTGATGTGCAGGCCGACGAGGACGCGCTTCATCGAGACGTTCATGACCTTCGTCTCGCGGCCGCCGTCGATGGAGATGCCCTTCGCGACGCCCGCGCCGTCGAGGATGCCGCCCGTGAGCGAGTAGCAGCTGCCGGGGGTGCGGATGTCGTTCGCCTTGTGGCTCGCGCCGAGGCGGATCATCGCCTCGTCGGAGGTCCAGTCCGACGCCGCGCGGATGACCGCGTAGTTAGAGAGCTGCAGGTCGACGCTGAGCTTCGGGTCGGCGGGCGTGAGGACGGGCTTCGAGAGCAGGTAGACGCCGTCGGGGAAGCGGATCGTCTGGTTCGGATGCTCGTCGATCACCTTCTGGAGGGCGTCGGAGACGTCCGTCTGGCCATCCGCCTTGAGGAAGTCCGTCACCGTGACGTCCGCGCACGCGCCCATCGCCGCCAGCGCGGCGGTCCAGCCAATGAAATGCTTAAGATTCATGTCACAGGTCCTTTCAAAACGCAAGCATAGCAAAACACGGGGCCCAGCCCCCCCCGAACAATCAACCAACGCCGCTCACTTCCTCGGCTTGTTGTAGCCGCCGCGACGGATCCAGCAGGAATTGCACTGGCAGTTCTCGTCGCGGCCGCAGGTGCCGAGGACATCCTGGTTCGGATGGGGCTTGAGCGCCGCCTGGACGAGCAGCAGGAAACGGGCGCGGTCCTCGGGCTTCACCAGCCACAGGACGCGGCTGCGCTCCTCCAGGCCGCGGTTGACGAGCGCGTCGAACGGCTGCGCGGCGACCTTCTCGCCGAGCGCCTCCTTGACGGCCGCGCGCAGGCGGACCTCCCCTTCCGGGTCGACCTCGCGGGACTCGGGACGGTTCCAGGAGTAGCCGCCGCCGACGGTGAACTCGGTCACGTTGAGGTCCATCCACAGCGAGACGGTCAGGAGCTCGTCCTTCGACAGCTTCGCGCCGCCGTGGCCGCGCAGCAGTTTCTTCCAGAGCGGGCTCGCCGCGGCGAAGTAGTCGTAGGGCTTCGATTCGCGCGTCTCGCGGTAGCTCGCAACGAAGGAAATCTGCTTGCGCCGGATGAGGTTGAAGATGCCGTTCGTGCCGATCAGCGAGAACGCGGGCTTCGGCCCCTCGCCGAGGCCGTGGCAGGAGATGCAGTGGCGGTCGAAGACCGGCTGGACGCTCTTCGTGAAGCTGAACGGGCCCGTGTACCCGACGTCGAGCTCGGGCTGCGGCGTCTGCGGCACGCGGTTCGACGGCCTGGCCGCATACGTCGCGGCGCCGCTCTTGAACTTGTTCTCGTGGCAGCCGGTGCAGCCCTGCACCTCGCCCTTCTGGGCGTAGATGAACGAGCGCATCGTGAAGACGGCGACGCCGTTCGTGTCCACGGCCTGCAGCTGGATCGGCACGCCGGCGGGAATCGTAAACGAGCAGGACCCGTCCGCGGCAACCGGCACGGCGCCCAGCGTCTCCTTGTGCAGGTCGAGGTCGTCGTGCTGGTTCAGCGTCTCGCGGCGGCAGGCGGGCATGACGTCAAGCTTGTTGACGCGGATCTTCGCGATGGCGCCCTTCGGCAGCTCGGTGCGGCAGTCGTAGACGTTCTCGACGTAGCAGACGCCCGTGTCGGGGGCCGTCTTCCGATCCGGCAGGGACGAGACGAGCGCGGGCGGCAGGGGCCGCTTCACGAGCGGGATCGGGTTGAAGGTCGAGATCTCGGGGTCCTGGTAGATCAGCTCGCGGCCGCCGAGCGTGTCCACGAGCCAGAGGCCGAAGGCGTTCGGGCTCGGCCACGCGGCCATGTACTCCTCGCGGCGGTGGCGCGGATGGTCGTCGGGATAGCCCAGCGTCTCGTCCGAGTAGGAGCAGAGGAAGAGCGTGTCGTTGACCGGATACGGCGAGCAGTAGGCGCCGGGCGTGTTCCAGCCCTCGCTCTCGGGGAACGGCACCTCGGGCGTCACGCGCGTGACGGGCCCGAGGCCGTCCTCGCCCTTGAGCGGGTCGAGCAGGAAGAGCGAGCCGCTCGTGATGTTGTGGTGCGCGGAGGCCGTGCACAGCAGCAGGCGCGAGCCGGGGATGGCCTTCGTCTCGGTGACGACGCCGATGTCCTCGGAGTAGTTGCCGTAGACGTGCGAGACGGCGGTACCGTCCGGACGCGTCGCCCAGAGGGACTGGAACCAGACGGCGTGGCGGTTGATGTAGTCCCAGCGCGTGTAGGCGATGCGGCCGTCGTTCATCACGGCGGGCTCCCACTCGTTGGCCTCGCCGAAGGAGAGCGGCCTGATGTTGCGCGCGCCGGCTACGTTCTGTGCGCCGGCTACGTTCCGTGCGCCGGCCGAAAGGCCGGCGTTGTCCAGGTCCGCGCGGTAGAGCAGGAACGACGGCACGTAGCGGCCCCAGTGGCAGCGGCCGTAGTTCTGGCCGCGCGTCGACGTGAACGCGAAGCCGCCGTCGGGCAGGTAGCACGGGTCGGCGTCCTCGATCAGGGCCGTCTGGCGGCCGCCCTGCGTCTCCATCGGGTCGCCGGGACCGCCCGTGACCTGGCGCACCCAGCTGCCGTCCGACGCGCATTCGTAGATGAAGTAGCGGCGGTGCGCGACGGCGCGCTCCCCGCCCTTCGCGACGCCGGGACCATAGACGGGGTTCGTGGGGTCGACGGACCTCACCCACTTGTCGTCTCGCACGACGACCTCGGGGACCTTGAGCTGCTGGGCGTCAGCCGGCGGCTTCGCCGTGTGGTCGCAGAAGGCGAAGAGCAGGCGGTCCGCGTTCCAGTGGAGGTCGGGGTTGAGGACCGTGCCCGTCGGCAGCTTGTCGCCGAGCAGCGAGGACTTCCGCGGCGCCGTCTGCCAGTTCTCGAGCACGACGAGGCCGGGGCCGGGACGGCTCCAGCGGCCGAGGTACTGGTCGACCATGTGGTTCTCGCGCGAGTACGGGATGCCGCGCTGCACGGCGAGCAGCTTACGGAACTGCAGGTCGGGGTGGCGGAAGAGGATGCGGCGGCGGAGCCGGCGGATCTCCTTCTCGACCGTGCCGCGCGCGCGCTCCGTCTTCGCGCGCGAAAGCCAGCGGCGGTCGGCCTCGAGCTCCTCCTTCTCGTCCTTCAGCGCGTCCGCGCCGAGCGCCTTCGCCACATAGGCGTAGGTGCGGTCCGCGAGCGCGAGCGCCTCCTCGGGTCCCCTGCTCTTCACGGCGGCGGCCGTGCCGGCGGCCCCGGCCGCGGCGACCTTGGCCGTGTAGTCGTAGCGTCCGGGGGGCGCGTCCGTGTGTGCCGCGAAGAGTCCCAGCGTGCCAACGGCCGCGATGAAGACTGCCTGAGTTTTCATGGGTTCATCCTTTTCGGATAGTCTAGATTCGAACGGCCCGTCCGTCCCCCCCCTCCGGAGAGGGGGCTACTTCCCGACGACTTCGGAGAGCGGGAGGCGGAGGCGGAAGGAGATGTTGCCGTTCACCGTGTCGGGCGTGTAGGCCGTGCGGAAGGCGCAGCGGGCGGCATACGGCACGTTGCTGACGGCAACGTCCTCGGCCTGACGGGCGCTGATCAGCGCCGCCACATCGTCGTCCAATGTCAGAGTCGTCCTCATGCATCAAATCATACCACCCTGATGACTTGATGTCAACGATCTCGCGGCCGATCTAGCGTCACATCATGGAGTTCTGGATGATGTTTTTCAAGCCTCGAGTCGGCATCCTGCGCTGTCAATGACGAGTTGCAAACAATCTCCCCCCGTCCAGCCAGCTTGGGGCGCTGGCCGGGCGGGCGATTGTTCACAACTCTACG
>JAEDMN010000207.1 GCA_016302985.1 Kiritimatiellia bacterium
ATGAGACACGAAGAGATGCTGGAGAAGGTGCTGACGACGCTGGACACGTTCCGTCCGGGTGACCTGGAAGGCAACGCGGCGCGCATCCTGGAGATCGCGAAGGCGTGCGCGCAGGCCGGCGGGAAGACGCTCGTGCTGCGCGACGACGCGCTGCGCGGCGGCGACTGCGGTTCGCTGAACGAACATCCCGCGTTCGTCGAGATGCTCGCCGCGGCGCAGGCGAAGCTGGAGAAGAAGCTCGCGAAGCTCCGCACGAAGGTCACGTTCGCGCGCGCCGCGGCGCCGCGCTGGGTCGCGGCGGGCCCGGATGCGCGCCTGCCGTTCTGCGGACGGCCCGCGGAGGTCTTCGAGCGCCAGGTCGCCGCGCTCGCGAAGCGCCTCTCCGTGATCGGCTGCAAGCACGTCGCGATCGGCATCTCGGGCGGACTCGACAGCGCGCTCACGCTGCTCGTCGCGGTGGCCGCCTTCGAACGCCTCGGCCTCGACCGCGCCGGCGTGCACGTCTACACGATGCCGGGCTTCGGCACGACGAAGCGCACGCGCGGCAACGCGGACCTCCTCTGCGAAGGCCTGGGCCTGAAGCTCGAGACGATCGACATCACGCCCGCCTGCCGCCAGCACTTCAAGGACATCCGGCAGCCCGCGGGCGTCCACGACGTCACGTTCGAGAACACGCAGGCGCGCGAACGCACGCAGATCCTCATGGACAAGGCGAACCAGCAGGGCGGCATCGTGCTCGGCACGGGCGACATGAGCGAGATCGCGCTCGGCTGGTGCACGTACAACGGCGACCACATGAGCATGTTCGGCGTCAACGCGGGCGTGCCGAAGACCGCGGTCCGCGACGTCTGCCGCTGGTGGGCGGAGGACGTGCAGTGGATGAACGGCGCGAAGAAGGCGCCCGAACTGAAGGCGGCGAAGGCGCTGCTGGACATCGTCGCGACCCCCGTCAGCCCCGAACTGCTGCCGGCGAAGAACGGCGAGATCGCGCAGAAGACCGAGGACCGCATCGGGCCCTACGAGCTGCACGACTACTTCCTCTGGCACTTCGTCAACGACGGCGAGGGGCGGGACGCGATCCTGAAGTCCGCAAAGAAGGCCTTCAAGGGGCAATACGACGCGGCGACCGTGAAGAAGTGGCTCGACGTCTTCTTCCGCCGCCTCTTCTCGCAGGCCTTCAAGCGCAACTGCGCGCCGGACGGCGTGCAGGTCTTCCCCGTCTACCTCTCGCCCGCCGCCTGGCATGTGCCGAGCGACATCTCCGGCTCCGCCTTCGTCTAAGACAGGACTTCCCCATGAACAGCACCCGCTTCCTCCTCGCCGCGGCCTCCGCGCTTGCACTCCTCCCGTCCGCGGTTCCCGCGGGCGAGGCCTCTCCCGGCTACGGCGCCCGCCTCCAGCTCGACGGGCCCGGACTGACATTCCAGGCCGCCGCCTTCACGCCGCGGTGGACCGGCCTCGAGGCCTCGGGCGGCTACCGGGCCGAGAAGGACGGTACCCGCCGCTTCACGATGTGGAAGGACAAGCGCGACAGGAAGGCGCCGAAGATCGACGGCCGCGCGACGTTCCGGCAGGAGGGCGACGCGGTGCGCGCGACGTATGAACTCACGCCGGACCGCGACATCGACCTGAACCAGCTCTACCTCTCGACGACCTTCGCGCTCGAGGACTACGCCGGCTGCACGATCAAGGCCGGCGTGAAGACGTGCCGGATGCCGGAGGCCGGCGAAGGTCCCGCGCAGTTCATGGGCGGGAGGACCACGGACTTCACGGTGACGGACAGGGACGGCAAGGTGCGCCTCGCGCTCGCGTTCGACCGGCCGGTGTCGTTCATGATGCAGAACAACCACCCCTGGGGCAGCGCGACGGCCTCGCTCCGCCTCATGGTCGGGCACGACCGCCCGTTCAAGGCGGGGAAGACGTACACGCTGTCGATGACCGTCTCCGACGGCGGGCGGACCACGCTGGCCGCGGACGCGTTCGGCGTGAAGATCACCGCCGGCGCCGACTGGATCCCGATGACGTCCGAGCCGGAGATCGTGCCCGGCAGCGCCCTCGACTTCACCGCGCTGCGCGGCACGGAGGCGCCCGCCGGCAAGTACGGCTATCCGGTGGCGAAGGGGCAGAACTTCGAGTTCGAGGGGAAGCCCGGCGTCGCGCAGCGCTTCTACGGCGTGAACATCTGCGGCGACGCGAACACGCCGGACCTCGAGACGGCCGAGAAGTTCGCCCGCCGGCTCGCGGCGATCGGCTACAACGCGCTCCGCTTCCACCACCACGAGAGCCACCTCGTGCAGAAGGACGGCGTGACGCTCGACCCCGAGAAGATGCGGAAGTTCGACGGCCTCGTCGCCGCGTGCGTGAGGCACGGCATCTACATGACGACGGACCTCTTCGTCTCGCGCCGGCCGATTTCGTACCGCTCCGTCGGCATCGACCTGGACGGCAACGTGCAGATGGACGAGTTCAAGGAGCTCGTGCAGGTGCACGACGGCGTCTTCGCGAACTACCTCGCGTTCGCCCGCGCCTTCCTCGGGCACGTCAACCCGTACACCGGCCGTTCGCTCGCGCAGGAGCCGGCGCTGGGCTGGATCTCGCTCGTGAACGAGGGCAACCTCGGCAACCACGGCATGGAGACGATGCGGAAGTTCCCCGTCTTCAGGGAGAAGTGGCAGGCCTGGCTTGCGGCGAAGAAGGCCGCGGACCCGGCCTTCGCGGACGTGCCGGACACGCTGCCGGCGGGCCTCGACGACAGGAAGTCGCCGCACGTGCAGGCGTACGCGCTCTTCCTGCAGCACCTCGAGACGGACTTCGCCGCCCGCGTGACGAAGTTCCTGCGCGAGGAGATGAAGTGCCGCGCGCTCACGACGAACATGAACTGCTGGCACTACCCGGCCGTGTACCAGCTGCCGCGCGCCAACTCCTACGACTACGTGGACGACCACTTCTACGTGGACCATCCGAGCTTCCTCGAGAAGCGCTGGCAGCTGCCGAGCCGGTGTCCGAACCGGAACCCGATGCAGGGGGCGAACATGGGCGCCCAGGGGCTGGCGATGCGCCGCGTGCTGGACCGTCCGTTCACCATCACCGAGTACAACTACTCGGGTCCCGGCCGCTTCCGCGGGGTCGGCGGCATCGCGTGCGGCACGGCCGCGGCGCTGCAGAACTGGGCGGGCCTCTGGCGCTTCGCGTGGAGCCACGACCAGCGGGGCGTGAAGAACCCCGAGACGAAGACGCTCGGCTACTTCGACATGAGCGGCGACCCGCTCGGCCTCGCGTCCGAACGCGCGTCGATCTGCCTTTTCCTCCGCCGCGACCTCGAGCCGCTGAAGCGGACGTACGCCTGCGTGCTGCCGCCGAAGAAGCTGCAGGAGATGGGGCCGTCCCCGATGACGCACACCGGCTGGACCTGGGCGAGCTGGTACGCGAAGACGGGCACGGTCGTCGGGGACGCCGCGCCGGCCGACGCGACGTGGAGCGCGACGTACCCCGACTGCTTCGCGAAGCCCTCGAAGGAGGTGCGCGCGCAGGTCCTTCCGGACGCCGCCGAGGGCGAAACGCCCGTGGCCGGCGACGGGGCGGTGCAGATCGACCCGAAGGCGGGCACGTTCCTGCTGAAGACGGCGCGCACCTGCGGCGGCTTCGCGGAGGGCGGGCGCATCGAGGCGGACGCGCTGACGGCCGACCTCGGGAAGACCGCCGCGACGCTCTGGGCGAGCTCGCTCGACGGGAAGCCGGTCCGCGCGTCCGACCGCCTGCTCGTCACCTACCTCACCGACGTGCAGAACAGCGACATCGAGTACGCCGACCGGGCGCTGACGATCCTCCTCAAGTGGGGCCATCTGCCGCACCTGATGCGGAAGGGCCGCGCGGAGGTGAACCTCGCCGTGCCGGCGGGCGACTGGCGCGTGCACGTGCTCGCGTCGAACGGCGCCCGCCGCCGCACGGTCCCGTGCACGTACGCGAACGGGCGCCTCACGTTCGTCGCGGACAACGCCGCGGACCCGTCCAACGCGAGCTACCTCTACGAGGTCGTGAAGGACAATTCCGCCGCCAACGCGGCGCCGGCGGACGAACTCGCCCGCGCGAAGAAGCAGGAGGCATTCGTCGCCCCCGACGCGCCGGAGGGCTACCGCCGTCCGAAGGACTGGAAGCCGGTCCTCTACCCGAAGGGGCTGCAGCAGATCGCGAAGGACCACTCCGCCGAGACGATGGCCCGGGCGAAGACGCAGATGGAGAAGGTGAACGCCGTCAACGCGGCCGGCAAGTACAAGGCGACGGGCGCGTCCATGGACGCGCATCCGTGCCCGGACTGGTTCGTCGACGCGAAGCTCGGCATCTTCGTGGACTGGGGCCCGTGGTCCGTCGCCTCGTGGTGCCCGTACGTGAAGGGCGCCCGCCTCTATCCGGACTGGTACGAGTTCCGCTGCCGGACGGACGCGAAGACGATGCAGTACCACGAGAAGAACTGGGGCGCGGACTTCAAGAGCGACCACTTCTTCGACCTCTTCCGCGGGGCGCGCTTCGACGCGCCGGCGCTGATGAAGCTGTTCCGCGCGTGCGGCGCGAAGTACGTCGTGCCGTTCCTCAAGCACCACGGCGGCTTCTGCCTGTGGGACTGCTCCTACACGTTCCGCGACACCGTCGACCAGGGCGCGCACCGCGACTTCGCGAAGGAGATGGCGGACGCCTGCCGGGCGAACGGGCTCAAGTTCGGCCTCTACACGTCGCAGGCCGGCGAGTGGGAGTATCCGATCCTGCAGGACGACGGCTCCATCAAGATCGCGATCAACACGCCCGAGAACCTCAAGCCGTACACGCCCGACATGGAATGGAAGTGCTCGGGCAAGATCGCGGTGAAGGACTTCGTGCACGACTACATCGTGCCGCAGCAGACCGAGTTCATCGACAAGTACGACCCGGACCTGCTCTGGTACGACTTCGACTGGATGACGCCGGCCGACTCCAACGGCAGCTACGAGATCACGGCCTACCTGTACAACCGGGCCGAGGGCCGCAAGGAGGTCGCCTGCAACGACCGCTACGGCAAGGCGCGTCCCGAGGAGATCAAGGGGCGGTTCACGAAGCGCCCGCGCAACTGGCTGCGCACGGTGCGCGGCGACTTCTTCACGGACGAGTGGGGCGACACGGAGGAGTGCCTCGACCCGGCCAAGTGGCATCCCTGGGAGAGCTGCTCGGGCATCTCCAAGTCGTACGGCAACCACTGGATGGAGAGCTACGACCCGTCGATGGTGATGACCGAGAAGGAGTTCATCATCCACTTCTCCGACATCGTCGCGCGCGGCGGCAACCTGCTGCTGCTCGTCAACCTGGACCCGCAGGGCGCGATCCTGCCGTTCCAGAAGGAGCGCCTCGAGCAGATCGGCCGGTGGCTGGAGACGTACGGCGAGGCGATCTACGGCACGCGCATCTGCGCGCCGTACAAGACGGACAAGGTCGACTACACGCAGAGCAAGGACGGGAAGACCGCCTACGCGATCGTGAAGGAGCCGTCCGCCGAGGTCGAGCTCGCGTGCGCGCTGCCCGCGGGGACGGCCGTCACCGTCGTCGGCGCGGACCGGAAGCTCGCGGCGCGCCGGACGGAGAAGGGCACGACCGTCGTGTCGCTGCCGGCCGACCTCGCGTCCGCGAAGATCCCGTTCGCGCTCCGCTGCACGCGGTAGGACGGTTGCCATCCAT
>JAEDMN010000208.1 GCA_016302985.1 Kiritimatiellia bacterium
GGAGATGATGGACGGGCTTGTGATGGCGGGCTTCGCCGCCGCGGATGCGGGGATGACGGGAAGCGTATGACAAGACGGCGCGGGGCATCCGAGTTTTGCTATACTAGACGGCATGGAGCGGATTGCGACAGACACCTATTCCTTTGAACGTCTGCGGCAGGACGGCTACGTCTACGTCGACAAGACGGGGGGGCTGTTTCCGCTGGTGGACGGTTCGCGCGGCACGCAGTTCTTCATCGCGCGCCCGCGCAGGTTCGGCAAGTCGCTCGCCGTCTCCACGCTCCAGTGCCTCTTCGAGGGCCGGCGCGACCTGTTCCGCGGGCTGGAGATCGAGTCCAAGTGGGATTGGTCGAGGTCCTGGCCCGTCCTCCGTCTCGACATGGGCAGCTGCCAGGCCGAGACGGTGCCGGATTTCTGGGCTGCGCTGGACGTCGTGCTGGAATCGGAGTCCCGGCGTCTGGGCGTCGCGCTGCGCGGTGCGAACGCGCCCGCCCGCTTCCGCTTCCTGATCGACGATCTCGCCGCGCGGTCGGCCGACGGCCGGACGGTCCTCCTGGTCGACGAATACGACAAGCCGCTCCTCGGGCACCTGTCGCGCCCGGACGTGACCGCGTTCCGCGATGCGCTCAAGGCGTTCTACTCCGTCGTGAAGACGCAGGAGGGGCGGCTGCGCTTCACGTTCATCACGGGCGTTTCCAAGTTCTCGAAGGTCTCCGTCTTCTCCGACCTCAACAATCTCGACGACCTGACCATGGACGCCGTGGCCGCGACGCTCTTCGGCTATACGCATGGAGAATTGAAGCGGAATTTTCCCGGGGCTCTCGCGCACATCGGCGAGACGAACGGTCTCGCGCCCGAGGACGCCTTCAACCGGGTCGTCGAATGGTATGACGGATACCGGTTCCATCACGGGGCCGAGAAGGTGGTCAACCCCGTCTCGTTCGGACAGTGCGCCAAGACGGGCGAGCTTCAGAACTACTGGTCGCGGACGGCGATGACGACGTTCCTGACGGATGCGCTGAGACGGCATCCGCTCGACTTCTCGGCGATCGACGTCGACCAGGACGCGCTCGAGGCGTACGAACCGGAGAACCCGCGGCTCGTGACGCTGCTCTACCAGACCGGCTACCTCACGATCCGGGGATTCCGGCAGACCGGACTTCTCCGCCGCTACGATCTCTGCATCCCGAATCTCGAAGTGGAGAATTCCTTCCTGACGCAGCTGGCGCCCGTCTACGCGGGAATCGACGCGGACCGTTCCGTCAACTACCAGTTCGCGGCGGCGGACGCGCTGGTCGCCGGCGACGCGGAGAAGTTCGTCAAGGTGCTGCGGAACTTCTTCGCCAACATCCCCTACAACCTCACCGACCACCAGAACGAGCAGATGTGGCAGACGATCGTCTATGTCATCCTGCGCTCGATCGGCGTGGGGGTGGACGCCGAGGTGATGACGAACGAGGGGCGCATCGACATGACGTGCGAGACGCCGGCGGGCATCTGGCTGATGGAATTCAAGCTCGACCGTCCGGCGGAGGAGGCGCTCGCGCAGATCGATGCGCGCAACTATGCCGACAAATACGCCTTCGCCGGCAAGAAGGTGATGAAGCTCGGGCTGTCGTTCTCGTCCGAAAAGCGCACGGTCGTCGACGCGCGTGTCCGCGTCGAGGCCTGAAAAGGCGTCGCGTCCGGCGCGGGGGCGGTGCTGCGCCGCCCGTGAATTTCCGTCTGCGTCCGTTCGCGTCCGTCCGTTTGTCCGCGGTTAAAGAGGCGGAGCCTACTTCGGGGTGGGGATTTCTGCTATAATGCGCGGCATGGAGATTGAAGAGGTCAAGGAACTGCTGAGGACGGGACACCGCGTGTTGCTGATGACGCGGCATTCGGAGCGTCCGCACATCGACCACGACGACCCCACGTTCGGGGCGGCGCTGCCGATTACGCCGCACGGGGAGGAGATGGCGGTCGCCTTTGGCGAAAAGTTCAGGGAATTCGCGTCCGACGTGCAGTTCATGGCCAGTCCCCTCCGCCGCACCCGCATGACGGCGGCCTGCATCGCCCGCGGCATGGGGGTGCCGGACAGCGTGATTCCGACGGACGACTTCCTGGGCAACAGCACGCCGTATTTCGCGGACCAGCACGCCGTCTTCGAGCTCTTCCGCGACGGCTCCTTCTTCGAGAAGGTCTTCGCCTACCTCGAGACAGGCCGTCAGACCGGCTTTGCCGACCTGCAGGCCGCGACGGACGCCCTGGAGGACTGGGCGCTGGCGCGATTCACATCCAAACTGGGCATTTTCACGACGCACGACCTCTACAACGGCGCATTCCTGAAGGCCCGCGGCGTCGTCCCGTCGTTCACGCTCGAGACCTGGGTCCAGTTCCTCGACTCGGCGGCGATCATCCTCGCCCCCGACGGCTCCCGCCGCTACGCCCTCGTGCGCAGCCGCGCCGCCGAGGGGCCCCGGGAATAGTTCTCAATGGTACGTGAATAGTTCTCAATGGTCCTTCGGCCGGACCATTGAGAACTATTCAGGGAGTTTGTTGGAAATCTGAAAAGTGATAAAACGGGACCGAATCGTATGAAATACTCAGTTCACGCGTTGTCGGCGGCTCTGCTGACGGGGGGACTTCTGACGGGCTGCCTGATGGGGGGCGGCGACGCCAAGGAGGCGAAGACGGTCGGGCTGATGACGGACCAGATGGTCTCGCCCGCGAACGTGGCGGCACGGCCGTCCTTCAGCTGGCGGATGGAGTCGGCCCGCACGGGGGCGGCGCAGACCGCCTATCAGGTGAAGGTCTTCGAGGGCGTTGCGGAGCCGAAGGAGGTCTGGGACTCCGGCGAGGTCGCGGACGGGCGGTCCGTCGGCGTGCGCTATGCCGGTCCTGAACTGAAGAGCGCCGCGAAGTACATGTGGAAGGTCCGCGTCAAGGACGAGACCGGCGCGTGGCTCGAACCGGCGAAGGGCTTCTTCGAGACCGGCCTCTTCCGGAAATCGGACTGGAACGGCTCCGTGTGGATTTCGGCGGCGGACGCGTCCGTCCGCGGCGTCGGCGCGGTCGCGGGCCATCCCGTGAAGGGCCAGAAGCAGGAGGCGGAGGACGGCACGGCCTGCTTCGTCCGGAAGGTGGCGAACCTCAAGGACGTCGCGGAGGCCTACTGGTCCGTCGCGGGCCTGGGCGTCTTCGAGGCCTACGTGAACGGCAAACCCGTCTCGCGCAAGGGCTGCCGGGCCGCCGGTGGACGCGAGGTGCGCGACTTCCTCAAGCCCGGCTTCACGCAGAACCAGAAGACGAAGTATGCGTTCACCTACGACGTCACGCACCTGCTGAAGCAGGGCAAGGGCGACGTGAACGTCTTCGCGGCGCAGGTCTCGTCCGGCTGGTGGCGCGACAAGATCGTCAACTTCGTCGGGAAGAAGAGCGCGTTCCGCGGCCTGCTGATCCTGCGCCACGTGGACGGCACCGAGACGCGCATCGGCACGGACACGAGCTGGCTCGCCGCGACGACGGGTCCCGTCGTGCGCGCGGCGATCTTCGACGGCGAGGACTACGACGCGCGCGCGAAGACGGACTGGATGACGGGTGCGCCGGATCCCGCGTTCCGCGCCTCCGAGGTCAACGTCGAGTTCAAGGGCGACCTGCTGCCCAGCCCCGGCGCGCAGGTGCGCCTGCGCGAGGACCTTTCCCTCGTCCCGGCCGAAATGTATGTCTGGAAGGGCGTGACGGGCGCGGACGCGGAGAACCACGGCACCGTCGTGAAGCTCCGCACCTACAAGGACGGCGATGCGATCGCGCTTGCGGCCGGGGAGACGCTGGTCGTCGACTTCGCGCAGAACGCGGCCGCGGTGCCGGACTTCGTCTTCGCGGCGAAGGCCGGGACGACGCTGACGGCGAAGCCCGCGGAGATGCTGAACGACGCGAACGGCGCGAAGAAGCGCGGCAACGACGGTCCCGAGGGCTCCGCCTACCGCCTCAACCTGCGCCAGGCGCGCGCGACGATGAACTACACGTTCGCCGGCGCGGACGAGGAGGCCTACCATCCCGAATTCACCTTCTTCGGCTACCGCTACCTCTCGGTCACGGCGACGGACACGGTGACGATCCGCAGGATCCGCTCGGTTCCCGTCACGTCCATCCTGCCGCAGAACGAGGCCGGTATGCTCGAGACGGACCACGCGGACCTCAACCGGCTCGTGCAGAACGTCCGCTGGGGCCAGTACTCCAACTACCTCTCGGTGCCGACCGACTGTCCGCAGCGCAACGAGCGCCTGGGCTGGATGGCCGACACGCAGGTCTTCTGCGAGGCCGCGACCTACAACGCCAACGTCTACGCGTTCTTCGTGAAGTGGATGCGCGACGTCGTCGACACGCAGAAGGAGGACGGCTCCTACACGGGCGTCTCCCCGACGGCGCAGTACGGCAGCGGCCGGGCCCACCAGCTGGGCTGGTCCGACGCCGGCGTCATCGTGCCCTACACGATGTGGCGGCAGTACGGCGACACGCGCATCGTGGAGGCGTGCTGGGACTCGATGATGCGTTTCCTGAAGGTGATCGACGCGACGCAGTACGCCTCGCCCGAGGCGCAGGGCCACCAGTGGGCCGACTGGCTGTCGTACGAGAAGCTGGAGTCCTGCGGGGGCGGCGCCTACGAGCCGGCGCCGGACGGAAAGGGCCGCCGGGTGCGTCCCGACGCGCTCGTCTACTGGAAGTACCTCGGCGGCTGCTACTGGCTGTGGGACGCCCGGATGATGGCGCAGATGGCGTCCGCGCTCGGCCGGAAGGACGACCTCGCGTGGCTGAAGGCCAGCGAGGCCCGCGCCCTCGCCTACCTGCGGAAGGACTTCGTCGCGCCGGACGGCCAGCTGATTCCGCTCTTCCGCGACATGCAGACGCCCGCGCTCTTCGCGCTCAAGCTCGGCATCCTGGAGAAGTCCGAGGCCGTCGCCGCGACGAAGGCGGCGCTGCGGAAGAACTTCGAGGACCACGGCAACTGCCTGCAGACGGGCTTCCTCGGCACGTCCATCCTCATGGACACGCTGACGAACGAGGCCGGGATGCCCGACATGGCCTACACGCTCCTGCTCCAGCACAAGAACCCGAGCTGGCTCTATTCCGTCGACCAGGGCGCGACGACGATCTGGGAGCGCTGGAACTCCTACGTCAAGGCGACGGGCTTCGGCCCCGTGAGCATGAATTCCTTCAACCACTACGCCTACGGCGCGGTGCTCGCGTGGATGTACGGCACGATGGCGGGCATCCAGGAGGACGCCGCGGACCCGGGTTTCAGGCGCATCGTGCTCGCGCCCGTGTTCGACCGGCGCGTCGGGCGCGTGAAGGCCGAGTTCCGCTCGCCGTACGGTCCGGTCGCGAGCGCCTGGAGCTGCGGTTCCGACGGCAAGGTCACCTGGACCTTCACCATCCCGGCGAACACGACCGCCACGGTGAAGCTGCCCGGCGAGGAGCCGAAGAACTACGTCGCCGGCACGTACACGCTCGCCCGGTAGGGCCCGTCGTCCCGACGGTCCGCGCTCCAAAGCGGGCTTGACTTTTCTCCCCGAGTCATGAGATAATTTTTGACAATCTAACTTCAAAGGAGTTTTCCATGCAGAACCAGGAAGTCTACGACGAACTGATGGCCAAGTTCGAAAAACTCT
>JAEDMN010000209.1 GCA_016302985.1 Kiritimatiellia bacterium
CGTGTCAGGTGGACGTCGCGGTCACCCGCGGAGCTTCTCGACTTCCCAGCCAGGCTCGTAGGACCGGTTCCAGAACTTCCAGGCGGACGAGTCCTTCGAGGCCGGGCGGCCCGTGGCGGGATCGATCCGCACCGCCTCGCCCGTAAGGAGCGAGACGTTGCCGAGCTCGGTGAGGAGATTCGACTTGACGGCGACGTCGATCGGCGCGGCCGTCCGCAGGTCGCCCGCGCGCACGCAGTCGACGAAGCGCCGCATGTGCCACTGGTCGATCTGCTGCGTCGGGTTCGAAAGGCGGTTGTCTCCGACCTGCGCATTCGGATCGGCCGTGCCGGCCTCCCAGCGCATGAGCTCCTTCCGTCCCTTCCGGTCGTAGTGCACGGCTTCGCCGCGCGGACCGAAGAGCACGAGGCCGTCGTCGCAGTAGACGAGGCAGCCCGTCCAGAGCCCCATGAACGGCTGTGCGCCGGAATGCGAGCAGCCTTCCCACGTCAGATACTTCCGGTCCGGGAACTGCACGGTGAGCATGTGCGTGTCCTCGAACTCGAAGTCCTCGCCCTCGCAGAAGAGGTGGCCGCCGCCCGCGTAGACGCGCTCCGGCCATTCGGCGCCGAGCGCCCAGCGGGCGATGTCGACGAAGTGGAGCCCGTTGTTCGGCAGGTCGCCCGTGCCGTAGCCGCGGATGAAGCGCCAGTTGTAGTGGACCACGTTCGCGCGGTAGTCCGCGCGCGGGGCGCAGCACTGCCAGAGGTCCCAGTCCAGCCATTCGGGCACGGCCGCGGGCCTCACGCCGCGCAGCGCGGGACGGTCGCTCATGCACCAGCACTTCGCCCAACGGGGCCGGCCGATCTTCCCGGAGCGGATGAGCTCGACGCCCTGCTGCGTCGCGTAGCTCGAACGGCGCTGCGTGCCCAGCTGGAAGACGCGACCGGTGCGCTTCTGGACATCGCGCAGCACCTCGGCCTCGCCCGCGGTGACGCCGACGGGCTTCTCGAGGTAGAGCGCCTTGCCGGCGTTCATCGCGGAGGCGCCGATGTAGACGTGCGAGTGGTCCGGCGTCGCGACCAGAACGCCGTCGATCGACGGATCGGCCATCAGTTCGCGGAAGTCGCGGACCTGCTTCGGCTCGTTGCCCGCCATGCGCTTCACTTCGGAGGCGGCGTACGCGAGGGCCGTGCGGTCGACGTCGCACACGGCCGCGACTTCGCAGCCCTTCAGCTCACAGGCGCGGCTCATGATCTGGTAGCCGCGGCCGCGGAACCCCTTCGGGTCCAGCACGAAGCCGTTGCCATGGTCCGCCGAACGGGCGCAGCCCACGACGGCGAGGCGGATGCGGTTGGACGGGGCGTCGGCGCCCCATGCGCGGCCCGCAGCGGCGATCGCGAAGGCACCCGCGCCGGCCGTAAGGAAGTGACGTCGGTTCATCTTCAGTTCCTGATTTTGATGACGAGCTTGCGGATGGAGCGGGCGCCGTCCAGCGACCGGCACGGGGCGTGCGCGCCCAGCGGCGGCATGAGGACGGCGAAGCCTGCCTTTCCTGCCGAACCGGGCCTAGGCGCGCGGGGCGCCGGGCCTGACCATGCCGAAGAGGTTGCCGTGCTTCTTGAGGTTGAGGGCCTCGACGAAGGAGGCGATCTTGGTGACCGTCGAGCACGGGTCGATGGACGCGTCCATGCAGTCGCCCTCGAGGGTCAGCAGCGGCACGCCGATCTCCTCCAGCGATTCGCGCAGGTGCTTGGAGAACGAGCGGTCCGCGAGACTGCAGCGGCCGAAGCCGTGCGTGTAGAGCACGCAGCCCGTGAACTTCGCGGCGGGAACCGCCTTCTTGACGTACTCGATGCGCAGCGCGGGGTCGAGGAAGCCGGTCTGGAGCAGCTTCGCCGCGAGCGAGCGGAGCGGGTCCTTCGGGTCAAGCGCGTCCCAGCCGATGAAGTTCGTCTCCTCGAAGACGATCGGCGCATTGCACTGGTCCTCGAGGTAGTCGAGATGGTGCGTGTCGTAGAACGGCGGCAGGTGCAGCCAGAGCAGGCGGTGCGTGTCGTCAATCGAGTAGCGCTTCTCGGCCCACTCCTTCTTCATGCGCAGCTCCTCGAGGAGCTGCTTCTGGATCTCGACGAACTCCTTCGTTCCCCAGAGCTGCGAGAAGACGGCGGCGTTGTAGACCGCCTCGCTGCCACGAATGAGCGGCGGAGACGTCCAGCGCAGCTCGTTGCACTTCCGCCCGTATTCGGCGGCCTCGTTGGAGAGCACGCAGGCCTCCTCGAGGCGGCCGGGGTCGAGCCGGCGGCCAAAGGCCTTCTCCATCTGGTAGATCGCCTCGGCCAGGCCATCCGCGATGACCTCGACGGCGTTGGGCGTGCGCGAACTGATGGGTGTGTGCAGAGAGAAGAGACGCTCGGGGATGCCGTAGTCGCGGACGAGATCCTCAAACACGCGTTCGGCCTGCTGGCAGGGCTGGCTCGTGGAGACCGCGAAGTCGGGCTGTTCGAGCTGCATGCCCTCGAGGATGCGCAGGAACGAGCAGGTCTGCTGGTCGTAGCCCTTCTGCGCCGCGTGGCCGAGGGCCTCCTTCACGGTCTGCGCACGGCGGCCGAAGAGGGCCGCGTACGTCTCGAGCGTGCGGATGCGACAGTCGAACGCGTTGAGGATCTCCGTCGGGAAGAAGAGGTTGCGCCAGACCAGCGGCTTCGACTTGTCGCGGGAGAAGAAGTCGCGCTTCGTGCAGTTGATGCGCAGCGCGACGGACTTCTGCCGCGTCGGCTCGTACTGGACCTTCTCGAGCACGCTGCCGCCGCGCAGGCGGTCGTATTCGCGCGCGAGGACGGCGGCCCCGAGCGCGCCCATCACCTGGTGGTGCTCGGGGATGACGATCTCGCTGCCCGTGAGCTCGCGCAGGTAGTGCGCGACGGCCCCGTTCGAGGCGACGCCGCCCTGGAAGAGGATCCGGCGGCCCGGACGGTGCAGCAGCAGCTGGCCGACGCTGTTGAGGATCGTGCGGGCCTGGGCCTTGCACGCGCCGGCGAGAAGCTCGCCGATCGGGATGCGGTTCTTGAACTTGTTGATGGACGTCGCCGAGAGGACGGCGCAGACGGAGCTGAATTCGGTCTTGGAAGCATAGTCCACGCGGTCGGCGACCTCCTCGACGGGCACTCCGAGCTTCGCGGCGACGCTGTCGAGGTAGCTGCCCGTGCCCGCCGCGCAGACGCCGGACATCATGGACGTCCACATCTGCATGTCGGGGTTGTAGACCATGCACTTCGAGTCCTGTCCGCCGCAGTCGATGATGGCGTCCACGTCCGGATAGAAGTGCCGGGCGCCGGCGACGTGCGCGGAGACCTCGCTGACCTGGAAGTCGAACGGGATGAAGCGCTTCGTGTCCTCGACGATCTGGCTGCCCGTGACCACGATGGCCGACAGGTCCTCGGCCTTCAGGCCGGCGGACGTCAGGAAGTCGTCGGTCGTGCGTTTGACCGCCCCCATGCTGCAGTTGCCGCATCCGCTGCAGCGCCCCGTGCAGGCCAGGCGGCCGGAGTCGACGGGCTGCGTGCGCTGGTAGGTGGTCTTGAGGATTTCGCCGTCCTCGGTCATGACCACGGCCTTGAAGGTCGTGGAACCGATGTCGATGCCCAGATACTTCTTTTTCACTTCTTCTTCTTCCCGCACTGCGGCCTGCTTGTCAATCCCTGCCGTTCCGGACCATTAGCGGAGCGGCTTCTCGTCGAGCGTCGTGCCGCCGTAGTTAGCCGTGTAGACGCTGCCGCGCCACACGCACGGCTCGCTCGGGCGGTTGAGGCCGTCCTTCTGGACGACGGAGACGACGCCATCCGGCGAGACCTTCACGGTCTGGCTGCCGAACATGTCCGCAATGTACACGTTGTCCTCCGCGTCCACGCAGAGCCCGTCGGGGGTCTTCACGCCGGCCTCGGGATGGACGACCTGCACGGCGGAGGCGATGCGGCCGTCGGCGCCCGGCGTGAGCCGCCAGAGCGTGCCGTCGCCGTAGTTGCCCGTGTAGATCTCGCCCTTCGAGGTGACCGCGACGCCGTTCAGGCCGCACTTGATCTTCGGATTGCGCGTGACGTCGGCGAAGACGCACTGCGGGTCCGCGGGCGTGTTCCCGACGCGCACGTTGCGGGCCTTCGCGTCGAACATGTAGAGTCCGCTCGTCGCCGCGCCGTCGCCGCGGGGGATGTCGAAGAGGAACGCCTGGGTCACGTAGAGCCGGCCGTTCAGGTACTTGACGCCGTTCGCGTTGTGGAGCCCCTCGGCGACCGTCTCGCACGTGGCGACCTGTCCGTCCCTGAAGGTGAAGCAGAGCACGCGCGCCAGGCCCTTCTTCTGGCAGTCGCACACGTAGAGCTCGCCCGCGGGGCCGAAGCAGACGCCCATCGGCTGGGAATAGCCCGAGGCCGGGAGCGCGGGCACGTCAAACCACTTGACGGGCGTGCCGCCCGGCGCGTCGAGGCGGAAGATGCAGCCGGGCTGCTTCCGGCTGTTGTTCGGCGCGGCGATGACCAGCTTCCCGTCGGGCGAGACGGCCATGCCGTCGGGCGTGGTGCAGGTCGGGGGCATCTGGACGACGCCGGCGGAGACGGCGCCCGCGGCGAAGACGGCCAGCGAGGCGAGACGGCTGAGGGAGGTGAGGTTCATCATGTGCCTTTCTTGTGTTTGAAGCGTGCCTATTCCGAAACGACCTCGTAGAGCATGCGGGCGCCGTTCGGCCCCTTCACGTCCGCCGTGAAGACGAGGCGGCCGTCCGCAACGGCGCAGGGGATCTTCTCGAGGCGACGGCCCGAGGTCTCGAGCGCCCAGACGGCCACGGGACCGGGAACCGTGCGGACGATCTCGACGCGGGCGCGTCCGTTGCGGACGACCGGCGGATAGGACCCCCAGCGGAGGAGGATCTTCTTGCCGCGGTCCGCATAGACGTTGCCGTCCGCCTGGACGTCGGTGAGATGGGTGACGAGCAGGCGACCCGAGGTGGCGATCGGCCGGCCGTCGAGCGAACTGGCCCAGACCGTGGCGGCTACTTCGCCCGGATCGAAGGCGACGGAGCCCGCCTCGAGGCGGCCGGACGGGGAGAAGCCGCCCGCGGTCTTCGGCGTGGAGATGCGGAACGTGCCACGGGCCCGGTCCAGCGCGATCGCGTCGTTCGGCGGCAGGGCGACGGGGGCCGTCTTCTGCGCGGCCTGCTCGGCCAGGGGGAAGGTCCGCAGACCGGGGACGGGCGCGACGGCCGTGCCGGTCTGCACCTGCCACGCCGCGTCCTTCCAGGCGGGAACGACGCCCAGCGGGCGGCCGTCCTCCGGCAGGCGCGTCGCAGGCGCGACCTGGTTCGCGATCCGCTCCGCGAGCGGCTCGAGGTCGCCGCGCAGGAAGAGGCACACGCTCGCGCGGTCGCCGGCCTGGCCGAGCGGATCCGTCGCGACGTCGAAGTAGCCGGGGAAGCCCGACCGGTCGCGCATGCCGTCCAGACTGTGCGTGTAGGCGAAGCGCCAGAGGCCGTCCCAGTCCTGCAGCGCGCTCAGCGCACCCGTCATGATGCCCCCGACGCCGCGGAACATGCCGGGACCGGAGAAGTTCCACTCGGTGATGCAGAACGGCTTCGTCGGCATGCGCGTGTAGGCGCAGGC
>JAEDMN010000210.1 GCA_016302985.1 Kiritimatiellia bacterium
CCCGGCCCCGACTGCGGAAGGAGGCGCGGCCTTCGAGACGGACCTTCCGCACGGCGTTTTCAAGCACGAGGGAGCCGGACGGCTCGTCGAAGGACACCTTCCAGTTGCCGGCCGACGTCAGATCGGCGGCCAGGAGGGACGGCAGGGCCAGCAAGGACAGCGCAAGGGCGAACGACTTCATGTGGGGATTCCTCGATTCGACAGTTTGAATTATTATAGCATGGCGTGTGTGGCGTGGGGGGTCACGAACCGCTAATGGACGGCGCGAAGCGGCGGATCAGGCGGGACGAGAACCAGAGCGCCGCGGCGACGAAGAGGAACGTGCGGTCCGGCGCCAGCAGCAGAAAGCCGAGCTGCAGGTAGAGGAGCGCGCCGACCGCACGGCCGACCGCGGGGCGGCGCTGCGCGGGGCCGTGCGGCTCGCCGAGCGGCGCGACGGCCGCGCACCAGCGCGCGTACGCCCAGAGGCAGCCCAGCGCGGGGAACAGCAGCGGGCCGGTTCCGCGGGGATCGCCCGCGGGATAGGCGAAGAGGAAATAGGGCAGGTACGCCAGCAGCGGGGTGAAGGCGGCGAGGCCGAGAAGGTAGCGTCCCGCGGAGAGGCCCGGGCTGTCGGACTCCTCCCCTTCCGACAGCTTCGTCACCGCGGCGATGTAGAGCGTCCAGCCCAGGACCAGACCCGCGGACATCAGCAGTTCGGCCGGGCATCCGCGGACGGAGAAGCCGGGCGGCAGCACGGCCATCGTCCCGCAGAGGACGCTCAGGCCGCGGCAGAGTCCCATCAGCCACAGGCTCTTCACGCGGTTATACACGCAGATCGCGGCCGTCAGCGCGGCGGCGCCGATCCACCAGGCCGGCGGCAGGTGCGCGGCGGCGCCCACCAGCAGCGCCGCGAACAGGCAGGCCGAGCGCGCGATCTTCGCCGCGCGCAGGGAGATGGCGCCGCGCGGGATCGGACGCTCCGGCGCCCGTTCGGCGTCCGACGCGGCGCCGACGATGTCGTTGTCCGCGAGCCCGTACATGTAGAGGAACAGCGCCGCGCCGCCCGCCGCCAGCGCGGCATTCAGGGAACCGCCGCGCAACAGCAGCACGACCGCGGCGCCCGCGAGCGCGTCGCCGGGAGCCGTCGGCAGATTGGGAAGCCGGAAGAACTGAAGCCACGCCTTCATCCGCGCCTCCTTCCGACCAGGACGAGCGCGGTCGGGACCGCGACGATCAGCACGAAGAGGAGCGCGCCGGCGGTGCCTTCGGCGACGACGCGCCACGGCACTTCGAAGTAGTGCGGCATGCCGGGCCAGATCGACGCCGTCTTCAGCGAGAAGAGCCAGCCGGCCAGCGCGCCGAGCGGCAGGCCCCAGCAGACGCCCTTCGCGGCCGTCGCCAACGCGGCGCCCGCGAGGCGGGCCGCCAGCTGCCCGCGCGTCGCGCCGACGGCGCGCAGCACGGCGAACGTGCGGCGGGCGGCCTCCGCGTCCGCGACCAGCATCGCGACGAACCCGAGGGCCAGGATCGCGAGGAAGACGAACGGGACGCGCGCCGCGGCGCCGATGAGGTCCGACCCGTGCGCGAGCGTGCCGTCCGCGATCTCGTCGCGGGCGTGCAGCCGCACCGTGGAGTGGGCGTCCGGCCCGATGCCGAGCGCGTCCGCGATTGCCTTTTCGACCGCGCGGCCCGCGGGGAAGACGCCCTTCTCCTTCAGGAACGCCTCCTCGTACTCGACCCAGAGGTGCGTCATCTTCGTCATGAAGGCGGGACGCGGGTCGAGCGACTCCAGCGTGTCGAAGGAGACGAACACGGTGCCGTCCGGCAGGGGCGGGGCGCCGTTGAGTCCGCGCACGAGGCCGCGGCTCGTCACCATGTGCCAGTTGAGGTCCACGACGCCGGCGATCGGGAGCTCGACGACGGTCGCGGGGCCGCGTCCGCCGAGGGAGAGCCGCAGCCGGTCGCCCTTGTGCAGGTTGCGCGCGCGGCTGACCATCCGCTCGATGACGCAGGCGTCGGAAGACCGGATCGCCCGGTCGGCCTCCTCCCAGGAACCCTCGACGAAGCGGAACCTCGGCAGCCATTCGGCGGCCAGGAGCAGCGCGTTGCGGTTCTGCGGACGCATCGGGCGCCCGCCGGGTCCGCCCGCCAGGCCCGCGGCGCGGCCGGGCATCCGCAGCGGCTCGACGGGGTCGAAGTCGACCTGAAGCGGACAGAGTTCGGAAATCCGCTTCACGCCCGGAATCGCACGAAGCTTCTCGATGTCGAACGAGCTGACGCCTTCCGGGAGGATGGAGACGAGGGCGTCCGGCCATTCGGGACTCGGCACGAAGCCGCGCATGAGCGACGCGCCCCACACCTCGACGGCGACGAACGCGCCGAAGCCGCAGGCAAACGCGACCGCCATGCCGCGGCGCCGGCGACGCGGCCGTTCCGCGAGGACGTCGAGGGGTCGGACCGCGAGCGCGGGCCGGAGGGCGAAGAGGACTGCCAGGCACGCGGTCGCGAGCGCCGCGGCGAACGTGGCGGCAATCGCGCCGCGGGCGAGGGTCCATCCCGTCGGAAACGCGACGGGGTCCGCGGACACGTAGGCCGCCAGCGCGCCGGCGGCCGCCCCCGCGCCGACCAGCCAGCCGGCGTACGTGGCCGCCAGCGCCTCCAGCGCCACCAGGCCCACGACGCCGGCGCGGGTCAGGCCGAGGACGCGGAGCGTCGCGAGCGCGCGCCGGTTCGACTCGACCGACAGGAGCAGGGAGTTGACGAGCAGGCAGAGCGCGGTCAGGACGGCCGCGGCCAGCATCAGCGGGCGCGCGTAGTCCAGCCGCCGCTGTTCGTCCCCCTTGAACGCGGCGACCACGCTCTCCGACTCCGCCGTCAGCACTTCGCCCTGCGCACCGGAGAGGGACTTCCAGAGCGACAGCGCGCCGTGGCGCTCGGCCTTGAGCGCGGCGAAGGCCGCCTTGTTCGCGAAGACCGACGGCCAGCCGCGCGGCAGCTTCGCCTCGGACATGTAGCCGACGATCTTCGCGGACATCGTTCCGGATTCGCCGACGAACTTCACTTCCGTGCCCCGCGGCGGCACCTCGCCGCGGCCGAACCGCTTCAGCGCGTTGCGCGTGCAGACGATCTCGTAGCCGGCCGCCGCGTCGTCGACCCAGCGTCCGTCCGCCTCGAGACGCGTGCAGCCATAGGGACACGCCGCAGGCGCGGCCGCGATGACGGCGCGCAGCGGGGGGCCCTGCAGCACGCGTCCGCCGGGACGGTAGTCGACGGTGACGGAGACGACAGGCAGAACAAGATCGGCGCCGGGGCGTCCCGCCCCGCCGTAGTCGAGGCGCCAGGCGGCCCAGGGCGCGGTCGCGCGCTTCGCGAGCGCCGGCGCCTGGGCGGCGTTCGTCGCCGCGAGGGAGAAGGTGAAGACGACGGCACCGACGGCGGCCGCGACACCGGCCGCCGCGCAGGCGAAGCGCGCCTTGCCGCGCGCCAGCCCCTTCAGCATCAATCCGAACAGCATCGCGTCCCGCCCCTATCGGTAGGTCTCGAGATACAGGCGGGAAACGACCGCGGGATCGTGGTCCGTCTCGTGCGTGGCGACGATGCGTCCATCCCGGAGGAAATGGACGCGCGTGGCGGCGGCCGCGACGACGGGGTCGTGGGTGACGAGCAGGATCGCGCGCTTCTCCTCGCGGTTGACCGTCCGCAGGAGCTCGCAGATGTCCTTCGCCGCGGCGACGTCGAGATTGCCCGTCGGCTCGTCCGCGAGGATCACGTCCGGCTCCGCGAAGAGGGCGCGGGCGAAGGCGACGCGCTGGCGCTCCCCGCCCGAAAGGGCGTCGGGACGGCGGCCGGCCTTCCCCTCCAGGCCCAGCTTCGCGAGCAGGGTCCGGAGCCGGTCCTCATCGGGCTTCGCGTGGTCGAGCCGCAGCGGCAACGCGACGTTCTCCGCGACCGTGAGGGTGTCGACCAGGTTGAAGGCCTGGAAGACGACGCCGACATGGCGGCGGCGGAACTTCGCAGCGGCGGCGTCCCCCATCGCCGTGACGTCGTGCCCGCCGATCTCGATCGTGCCGGCCTCGGGCACGAGCAGACCTGCGGCCAGGTGGAGGAAGGTCGACTTGCCGCTGCCCGAGGGGCCCATCAGGACCTCGAACGCGCCCGACGGGAGCGTGAGCGCGAAATCCGCCAGAACCTGCGTCTTCGCCCCGCCCCTGCCGTAGGCATGGCGGACCCCCGTGGCCTTCAGTGCATCCATTGCGCGTTTCCTTTCAAAAATCACGTTTCCATCAACTGAAACGCGCGAACCAGTCTCCCGGTTCACGCGTCTTCCCGTCGCGGCGGACGGTCTCAGCGCTTCAGGCAGGCGGGCGTCCAGATGTCCTCGCCGTGCAGGTCGAGCCAGGTGATGGCCTCGAGCCAGCGGGAGAGGTCCTTCGGGCGCGGATCGAAGTTGTTCGTGCCGAAAGAGAACTTCGCGCCCATCTCGCGGGCGAGCTTGAGGAAGCGCGGACGCGGATACGGGGACTCGGCCTGAATCTCGATTGCGACGCCCTTCGCGACGGCCTTCGCGATGATCGCGCGCATGCGCGCCTCGGTCCACAGCTTGTCGGCCATCGCGTTCAGCGGCGCGGGCAGGTAGGTGGGGTTCGCGAGGATCGAGATCGGCTCGTCGAGGATCTGGAGGTTGTGGCGGACGTACTGCTCCATCCACGCCTCGGGGTCGCCGCCCAGTTCATCGAGCGACTTCACGAGCCAGAGGCGTTTGTCGCGGCCGTTCGCGAGCTTGCCCATGATCATCGTGTCCGCGAGGATGTAGTCGAACTGCGCGCGCGTCTCCGCGTCGATCTGGCGGAACCAGTCGCGGTCGTTCACCTGGATGCCGACGGGCAGGCGGTGTCCGTTCACCTGGACCTGCTTCGCCTTCTCCGCGAAGGCGCGGAGGCGGGCGTTGTCGCAGATCTCCCACTCGCGCCCGTGGTTCTCCATCGCGGTGGAGCGGATGCCGCTCTTCGCCTCGCGTTCGGCGGCGAGCTCGGGCGTCATGCCGCCGCGGATGTGAAGGTGCCAGTCGACGATCTGGATGCCGCGGTTCGCGCACTCGGTCTTCAGGAACTCCATCGTGCGGGATTTCGGGTAGTTCGGGTCGACCGGTCCGCCCTTGACCTTGTAGATGACGAGGCGCAGCGTCTTCGCGGGCGCGGCGGACGCGTTCCCCGCGCGACGGTAGGCCATTTCGATCAGCACGGGCGCGTCCTCGCGGCCCTTCAGGTTCGCGACGACGGAGGCGCGGCCGCCCGCGCGGTGCTCGAGCGCGACCTCGACCTCGGCCGGCATGAAGGACGTCGCCGCCCATTCGAACCCGGGAGCCTCCTCGAGCAGGAAACGCGTGCTGCCGCCCTTCGGCAGCCGGCAGGTCAGCTCGGCGGGCACGTCCGCCAGCGCGTATTCGGCGCCGCCCCTGAGTTCGGCCGCCGCGGCGAACAGGCTCGCCGCCAGCATCGTCGTGAGGATCAGTCTGCGCATGGCGCGTCTCCTTCCGGAATCGGATTTTCGGCCGGGAACAGGTCCGCGAGAATCTGTTCGGCGGGCGTGTAGGCCTTCTTCTTCGAATTGCAGTCCTTGCAGCAGGGCACGCAGTTGC
>JAEDMN010000211.1 GCA_016302985.1 Kiritimatiellia bacterium
CCGGCGCGACGCAGACCTACACGGCGCAGATCGGCGCGGGTTTCGACGTCGTGAAGACGGGCGCCGGCAAGCTTGTCGTCTCCAACGACAACAACACGGCCTTCAGCGGCACGGTCACGGTCAAGGCCGGCATTCTCGAGGCGCAGAGCGGACGTCTCTCGGACCACCGCGTCTTCGGCGCGAACGCGGCGAACACGATCACGGTCGAGAAGGGCGCGCAGCTGATCACGCGCGTGCCGGGTCCGAAGGCCCAGGGCGACAAGCAGTTCCCGAACAACCTCGTCCTCGCGGGGGCGGGGCCGGACGGCAGCGGCGCGCTGCGCGCCTACCGCTACTCCGGCGTTTCGGGCAGCCAGGGCAACTGCGACGCGCTCTTCGGCAACGTCAAGCTGACGGACGACGCGACGGTGCGCATGGAGGCGCGCATCGGCTTCTCGAACGGCACGGTCAACTTCAACGGACACCGCCTCTCGCTCTACAAGGGCGGTAACGTCACGTTCATGCTCTACGGCGGCACGACGTGGAACGCCGGCACGCCGGGCGCGGAGCTGATCGTGACGAACGGCACCGAGGCGACGCTGCAGGGCACGGTCAAGTTCGCGGGCGACGGCACGGTGGTCGTCGCGAACGACTCCAGGTTCTATCTGTGGGGGCCGGCGCTGACATGTCCCTGGAAGATCCGCTTCGACGGCGCGGGCGCGATGAACCTCGGGTCGGGCAACAACGACTCCGCGAACAACATCTCGGGTCCGATCGAGATGAAGGGCAATGTCTTCTACGGCACCTACTCCTCCGCGGCCGGGATGCGGCAGCACCTCTCGGGCGTCATCTCCGGCGCGGGCAGGTTCACGAAGAGCGGCATTCACACGCTCTACCTCGACAACACGGCGAACACGTGGACGGGCGGCACGACGATCGGTGGCAACAACGACGACCTGACGAGCGTGCTCGTCCCCAAGGCGCCCGGCTCCCTGCCGGGCTGGAACCAGGACGGCAAGGTCGCGCTGAATGCGAACGGCGTGCTTGCGCTGCCGACTGCCAACTGGACGAGGGACGACGCGGCCGCGCTCGTCGCGCATGCGACGGTCGCCGCGACGGGCGCGTTCGCGCCGGACACGTCGACGGGCGACGCGGCGTGGACGGGCGACTGGTTCACGAAGAAGGCGCGTCTCGCGCACGTCGACGCGGGTCGCTTCGAGACGGACACGGCGCTGCCGGACGGTTCGCAGATCTGGGTGAAGAACGGCACGCTCGCGCTGACGGGCGCGAAACAGCGCCACGTCTCGCAGCTGAACGTGCCGTCCGGCACGCTGGAGGTCGACGGCGGATACCTGCACGCGTTGAACGCGACGATGCGCATCGGCGGCAGTTCCTCGGCCGGCGCGCGCCTCGTGCTGGGGAACGGCGGCGCATTCATGGGCCTCAACGCGCCGATCGCGCTCACGGGCCTCGCGAACGTGAACCTCCCCACCTTCGAGATCGGCTCGACGGGGACAAAGCCGGCGGTGCTCGAGATCGACGGCGGTTCGTTCACGGGCAAGGTGGCCGCGGTGTCCGGCGCCAAGGCCGTGTACAGCCTCCGCGACGGCGACTTCACGCAGATGTCGGGACCGACGGCGGACGGCTTCCTCTCGTCCGGCGCGAACGGCTACGGCTACCTCGACCAGACCGGCGGAAGGTTCGTCGTCCGCGCGCACACGGGCCTGATGACGGGCGGCTCGACGGGCATGTACGAGATGAAGGGCGGCACGTTCGACTATCTGAATCCGGACGGCGTGAATTTCGCGCTGTCGCGCGGCTATGGCTGGGGCGAGTTCTACCAGACGGGCGGCACGTTCGATCCGTACACGCGCAACGGGCGAAGCTTCTACATGGGCATTCAGAGCTACTCCGACCCGACGGGCGGCGTGGCCATTGCGACGCTGGACGGTCCGGACGCGTACATGAAGGTGAACAACGTCGACATGGGCCAGCGGATGACGAACTTCGTCTCGATTCTCAACCTGAACGCGGGCGTCCTGGAGACGAAGTACATCGAGCATGCGGCGGCGACGCGCAAGAACTGCCCGGGCTACGTGAACTTCAACGGCGGCACGTTCCGCGCGCTGGACAACAACTCGGACATCTTCGGCAGCGGGACGAAGGTCTGCGCGCGGGCGACGGTGTTCGGGAAGGGCGCGGTGATCGACACGGCCGGGAAGACGCTGCGCGTCAACGCGGTGCCGCTCTCCGCGCCGAGCGGCAAGGGCGTCGCGTCCATCACGATTCCCGCGAGCGCGGCGCAGACGGGCTACTTCGGTCCGCCGGAGGTGAAGATCACGGGCGACGGCGCGGGGGCGACGGCGCACTGCCTGTTCGACGCGGCGACGGGCGCGATCGGACCGGTCGTCGTGACGAGCCCGGGCTGGGGCTACACGACCGCGAAGGCCGTGATCAGGAACGCGGCGCGCACGGGCGACGTGCAGCTCGAGGTCAAGCTCGCGGAACAGGTCGGCGGCGGCCTGGTGAAGAAGGGCGCGGGCACGCTCGAGCTCGCGTGCCGGAACACGTACACGGGCGCGACGCGCGTCGAGGCCGGCGTGCTGAAGCTCAACGTCGCGCAGGCGATCCCCGCGGCGAACGACCTCGTGCTCGCGGGCGGATCGGTCGAATGCGCGGCCGGCGTGGCGGCGTCCTTCGCGCACGTGGGCGGCGTGGGCGAGATCTCCTCCGGCGCGCTGACCGCGACGCAGGGACTCGTCTTCGACGCGAACGACATCGCGACGGGCGGCGTGTTCGCGGTGACGGGTTCGGCGCAGGTGAACCTGCCGGCGAACGCCGACGTGCGGATTCTGAACGCGGACAAGATGCCCGGCGGCACGACGTACGTCGTCGCGCGGTTCCCGGCCGGCACGTTTGCGTCCGCGCCGGAGATGGCGGACGGCGGCGACTGGACCTGCTCCGTCTCGGCGGACGGCTCCACGCTCTCCGTCGTGCGGAAGGCTTCCGTCTCGCTCGACGTCTCGCGTCCGCGCATCGGCACGGAAATGGCCGTCGCGTTCAGCGACGACGGCGTGCTCACCGGCACGGAGTCCGTCGCCTGGTACCGTTCGTCCGCCACGGACCGCACGTACGGCTCGGCGCCGCACGCGACGGGCGCGGCCTACACGCCCGCGGTGGCGGACTGCGAGCACTGGTTCAAGGTGGTCGTGTCGGACGCGGACGGCGTCCGCTTCGAGCGGGAGTTCTTCTTCAGCCGCCTGCCTGTCTGCTACATCGAGGTCGCGAACGGCGCGGTGCCGTCCGTCAACAAGGAGGAGCACGACGCGACGATCCGCATCCAGGGCAACGGCGCCTACGCGCAGCAGTACGAGGGCGCGACCACGATCAAGGTGCGCGGCAACTCGACGAAGGGCTACCCGAAGAAGCCGTGGAAGCTGAAGCTGGGCAAGAAGACGGATGTCTTCAAGCTCGGCGGCGGCGTGAAGAACAAGCACTGGGTGCTGCTCGCGAACTACCTCGACGAGTGCCTCATGCGCAACACCATCGGCTCCCGCCTCGCGGACGCGCTCGGCGTCGCGAACATGAAGACCGAATGGGTGGACGTGGTCTTCAACGGTTCGTACAACGGCTGCTACCAGCTCTGCCAGCACATCCGCATCGCCGAGGAGCGCGTGAACGTGTACGACTGGGAGAACGCGGCCGGGAAGGTCGCCGAGGGATTTGCGGAGACGTATCCGATGTCCGACGAGGATCTGGACGCGTTCACGGCGCAGCTCGAGCAGAACTTCTCGTGGGTGACGTCCGACAGCGTGACGTGGGGCGGCAACACGATGAAGGCGTCGAAGGCCTGGAAGAAGTTCACGAACGACATCTCGGGCGGCTACCTCTGGGAGATGTCGAGCGAGTACGACGAGGTCTCGAAGTTCATCGTGACGTCCGGCGTGATGACCGTGAAGACGATGCTCAACAAGCCGGAGTTCCTCGCGTCCAATCCCGCGATGATGGCCGAATGCCGGAAGATCTGGCAGGACTACTGGGACGCCTGCACGTCGACGAACGGCTACAACGCCGCGGGGAGGCACTACAGCGAGCTCTGCGACGTCGACTCGATGGTCGGCTACTGGCTGACGATGGTGACGATGGAGAACAGCGACAGCACGAAGAAGAGCCGCTACGCCTACAAGGACCAGGGCGGGAAGATCGTCTGGGGCCCGGTCTGGGATTTCGACTGGGGCTGCGGCAGCCCCGTGACGGTCGAGCAGAATTCCGACGGCTCGTGGAAGTGGTCCAGCGCGACCAATACGTTCGGCGTCGCCAAGAGCTCGGGCACGGACGACCAGGGCGTGACGAAGGGCGGCTTCTACCGCGAGTGGGCCGACGACCCCTGGTTCTGCCAGAAGCTGGTCGAGGCATACTGGGCCAAGGTGCACCCGTACTTCGCGGAGATGCTGAAGCCGGGCGGAACGTACGACCAGTATGTCGCGCTGCTCGCGGAGGCGGGCGTGGCGAACGAGAAGAAGTGGAAGAACCGCGTCGGGTTCAGCGGGCCGGACGGCGACGTGGCGCGCTACCGCCGGTTCCTGACGGACCGCCTGGACTGGATGGACAAGATGTTCGCGAACGTCTCCACGCTCATGGCCGCGGTGAAGTCCGGCAGCACCGCGGAGTACACGCGCAGCACGACGACGACGGCGACGTTCGCGTCCGGCCTCGGCGCGGCGACGGCGAAGGCGGAGAGCCGCGAGACGGAGATCCAGGACCTCGAGGCGTTCAAGGACCAGGACGTCGTGGCGTCCGTCACCTCCGGCGCCGGCACGCACGTCGCGGTCTACGTGAACGGCCTTCTCGCGGGCCGCGCGGCGCTTGACGGCGGCAAGGCGGCGGTGAGCGTGCCCGCGGCGATGCTGACGGCGCAGGCGGGCGACCGCAACGTCATCGCCTTCGACGCCGAGGACGCGTCCGGCCGGGTGCTCAAGCGCAACTACGCGCTCGTCTCGCCGAAGGAGTGGACGAACCTCGCGACGGAGACGAACAAGGTCGACTACGCGTGGCTGCTGCAGATCGATCCGTCGCTCGCGGCGTCCGGCACGCCGGCGGACTTCGAGGCGCTGGCGGAGACCGCGCCGTCGCCGCTCGGCAAGAGCCGTCCGCCCAGCTACGACTGGATCGCCGGCACCGACCCCGCGAAGTCGGACGACGAGTTGAAGGTGACGAAGATCGAGATCGTGGACGGCGAGGTGAAGCTCACCTGGACGCCGGATCTCGGCCCGGCCCGGAAGTACACGGTGAAGGGCGCGGCCACGGTGGACGGCGCGTACACCGCGCCGCTGGACGCGACGCACCGCTTCTTCAAGGTGAGCGTGGAACGTTGAAATGCAGAAGCAGAAGGTCAGCTACGTCGAACGTCTCGAGCATGCGCTGGTGAAGGTGATCCAGCAGCCCGGGGCGGACCAGAACCAGCCGTTCGGGATGCGGTGCGTCCTCGGGATTCTCAAGGCGATCTCGTGCGTGTTCCACCTCGTCGTCTCGGTGCGGTACTTCTTCTACGACGTCGGCGTGCTCCGCCGCTTCCCCCTTGGCTGCCAGGTCATCTCGATCGGCAACGTCACGGCGGGCGGCACGGGCAAGAC
>JAEDMN010000212.1 GCA_016302985.1 Kiritimatiellia bacterium
GTTGTAGAAATGTCCGACAGCCAGGTTCTTGTACATCGTATTCACGTCCTCAAGTATAGCAGAAAGACCGTTCAGTCCCAAGGGAAGCCGGCCGCAAGCGCACGGAGAGAATCCCCGGCGACGCGGACGTCGGTCGAGGCCCAGGCGAGGACCGAGCGGCGGCCGTGCGAGCCGCGGATGCGCGACCAGTCCTGGCAGGTCTTCGGCGGGAAGGAACGGTCGAGGAAGAGCTCGCAGGGGTCGTAGCCAGGCTTGTTGTGGATGTCGATGTGCGTCGCCCAGTCCGGCGCCTCGCGGCGGTCGGTCCACCACGGGTAGGCGCACCAGCTCCCCTTCTTCGCGAGCAAAAGGATTTCGCCCGCGGATGCATGCGCCCAGTCCTGGTCCCTGCGGATCTCGACGGACTCGTAGTCGTCCGCCTCCCCGAACAGTTTCGCGACGGGCTCGACGTCCTCTTCCCGGCGGACGTACACGTGCGCGACCTCGTGGTCGCACATCGCGAAGGCGCGCGAGGTGTTGAAGTCTGGATAGGCGTGTCCGGCGACCGGCCGCACATTGAAGAGTCCAGCTGCGCGGAGCGTCCGGTTCGGAAAGCACGGCGCCCTGTCCACGAGTCCGATTTCGTAGTCACCGCAGACCGTGAGAGCCGCCCCCCGTTCCGAAGCGAAGTCCGCGAGACGCTCCAGCTGCGCGCGGAACTCGGCGAGCGCCTTGTCCGCGGCCGGCGCATCGGGTCCATGCCGCTGCGTCTCGTAGTCGAGCGTCGGCAGGTAGAGGAACGCGTGGTCGACGGGATGCGCCGCCTGCATCGCGAGGAAGTTCGCGAGCACCGCGCGTCCCACCTTCGGCGAGGCGAGCGGACCCCAGTAGCGGTGCAGCGGGAAGGTGCCGCACCGCCGGTCGAGGACGTCTCCCATCTCCGGCGGCTGCGCGTAGTTGCGCATGATCATCCCGCCGCCGTGCTTGTGGATCGGCGCCGGCGAGACCACGGAGTCGACCTGTTCGCCCAGCGACTGCTGCCAGAAGTACATCCCCACCGTCTCGCCCCGGGCGCGGGCGCCATCCCAGATGCGCGGTCCCTGCACGAGCGCGGCGGACTGCTCCCAGAACGCGGGCTTCATCAGTGCGCGGGAATAGAACCCGTTCGACGTCATCCCGTGTGCGCGCGGCTCGGCGGCGGTGCGGAACGTGGCCTGCGCCGTGCAGGTCACCGCGGGAAACGCGCTCGCGGCGGAACGGAACTCCAGTCCCGCCATCTTCAGCAGGCCGCGCTTCTCAAGTCCCTCATACCCGAGGCCCGCGGCCATGACAACCAGATTCTTCATGTTTCTCACCTTCCAGGAATGAAGCGCGGGACGGGTTCAGTCGCGCGGACGGACGGGCAGGATCAGGCGCGACCTGTCCGCGAAGGCGCCGTCCACGACCTGCAGGTAGACGGGACACTCGTCGAGGGCGATCCGCCCGTTCTTCAGAACGGGACGGTGTACGGGATTGCCCATCAGGTCACGGACCTCGAATCCACGGCCCAGTTCCGCCGGAATTCCGACCTCGCACGCGCCTTCCACCGCCCAGGCGAGATAGACGTCGCCGTCGGGACGGTGGAAGCGGTAGAAACGGTACTTCGCGGACTCAATCGAGCAATCGCCCCCTGGCTCGGCGTCGCCCAGCGTGCGCGCGAGCTGCGCGACGGCGGCGAGGGACGGTTTCGGCGAGTAGTCCTCGTGGACGAGGCCGAAGTTGTTCTCCGTGTAGCTGCGGTCCGGACCATCGTCCTTGAAGTCGTACTGGCAGGCGTACTCGACGCCCTGCTGACGCGCCTGCGCGTACATGCGGACGAGGTACTGCGCCTGATGGACGTAGCTGGACTTCGGGTAGCCGCCCGCGACCTCGAGGTACTTCATCTTGCCCGTGTAGGTGGTCCAGCCCGCCTCGGTGATGATGAATCGCTTCGCGCCGCCGTGCTTCGCCGCGGCTTCCCGCAGTTCGGCGAGGCCGTTCCGGCAGAACACCTCGCGTTCGGGACGCGGCTGGTCGTGGCAGTAGGGGTGGAAGGAGACGATGTTGTGCCGTTTCGCGACGCCCAGTTCCAGCATCTGCTTCAGCAGAGGCCAGACATCCTCGGCCGTGACCGCGACGTCTGCGTCCGGCCGCACCGCGCGGATGGCATCATCCGCCTTGCGCGTGAGTTCGACGAACTTCGCCACCCACGTGTCGTTCGTCTTGCCGTACTGCTGCCGGAACCAGAAGTTCTGCGGTTCGTTCCAGATCTCCCATGTCCGCACCCTGTCGCCATAGCGCCCCGCCATGAACGCGCACCACTTCGCGAAGGCGTCGGGGTCGAGCGGGTTCTCGTACACCTTGTTGCCGTAGTCGAGAATGACGTTGAAGCCGATGCCGCGGGCGTGGAGTCCGTCGACGAGCTTGTCGAAGTTGTCCGGCACCTTGTAGACGCCCTTCGCGCGCTCGATGGCCGACCAGCCCGGCTCGTCGCGGACGACGCCGATGCCCGCGGTCGCGAGGATGTCGAGGAAGCGGAAGTCGCCGCGCCCCCAGCCGTGTCCGCCGTGCAGGCCGCTGCCGATCCAGGGGCACGGCTTCACCCGGTTGCTCGACAGGCGCGCGAACCAGACCGAGACGGGCGCCAGGCAGGCGTTCGTCTCCGTCGCCGCGACCTGCAGCCGAAAGGCCCCGAGCCGGTCGCCGAGGTCCGTCGGCGTGAGCGTCAGCCGCGTATCCGCTTCGGCGAGCTCGCGGACGAGGACGGGCGCGTCGCGCCAGTCGGTGACCGTGCAGCGGAGCTTCGGACGGGGCTGTCCGGGTTCGCGTTCGAAGAGCGAGCAGTCGAAGACCGCGTTCTCCGCGGGACCGTAGAGCGCGCCGAAGCGCGACGGCACGCAGCGGATCTTCGCGGCGGGCATCTCCATGCGGGACGCCGTCGTCCGGGCCACGACGTCGGCGACCTCGAGCGCCCCCGTCGGGGAGAGACTCCGGTCGATCTCGATGCCGAGCGTCACGGTCTTCAGCGGCCAGCGGAGGACGCCGTCGTTCTTCCCGCCCCAGTGTCCGTGTCCCGCCGCGAAGTCGTAGCCAACCTCCGTCCAGCCGTCCCGCGGCTCGAAGACCGTGCGGTAGGCATGGTACTGGCCGTCCGCGTCCAGCACGCGGCAGAACAGCCGCGGCCTCGCGGCGCCGGGCGTCCGTACGCGGAACGCGAGGCCGGACGTGCCGGCGGGCACCGTCGTGTTCAGCTCGTACCCCACGTAGTTGCCCTTCGACAGGTCGAACGACAGGCGGGCGAACCGGTCGGAGTCCGCGCCTTCGAAGGACAGCTCCGCCTTCGCGCCGGGGAACTCGCCGCCCAACGTGACACCGCCGGCGGGATGGGAGAAGTCCTCCAGGCGAACCCGGCGCGCGTCGGCGGCGGACAGCGCGGCGACGGCGAGTCCGATGAAAATCGTCAGTGTCTTCTTCATGGCGTTTCCTTGGATTGCGGGACGGCGGAACGGCGTTCACCGTCCTACCGCGCGGGGAATTTCCGGTCGAGGTCGGCGAAGTCCAGGCGGTAGAGCACCTGCGTGTAGTCGTAGCGCGCCGTCGGAACCGGCTTCTGCGCGAACAGGCGCGTATAGGTTCCCTCGAAGACGAGATAGGGCGCGTCCGGTCCGTACTCGGCGTGGATGACGACGTTGTAGAACGTGTAGTTGTCGTGGTCGAGCACCTTGACGGCGTTCCGCCAGGGGCCGGTGGGCGCGTCGGCCTCGGCGTACCAGACGGCGCCGAAGTCCAGCGGAACGTGGAATAGCGAGACCCATTTACCCCGGCATGCGCTCCACACGACCTGCCCGCCGCGCGACTCGACATGGCCGCCCCCGCGCTTGGCGATCCGCCGTTCGGGGCAGTGCACGGTCTCCCAGGCGTTCGTGTCGCGCCAGGCCTCGTAGCTGTCCGGGATCCGGAGGCGCGGATAGGGCGCGCCGAAGAGAATCCAGCGCTTCCCCTCGGGATCGGTCCAGCGCACGTGGTTGACGTCGGGCACCCGTTCCGGCCTCGGCGCGCCCGACGCCTCGTTCCAGATCGTGTCGAGGACGGCGAACCGCTCCTTTTCGGGATTCCATTCGCAGAGTCCGATCCTGTACGGCTGGCAGAAGCCCCGGATCTGGCTCCACACGCCGCCGAGGTGCTCGGCGCCCGCCCGGTCGCGCACGTTCACGAGCCCGAAAATCCAGACCGGTCCCTTGCCCTGCGGCGGCATGACGCCGCGCGGACGCCCCCGTGCGTCGAGGAAGCCGCGGTAGCCCGGATCGACCGGAGGTTCGGGACGGGGGAACGCGGGATTGGGCGTCCGGGCCGCCGTGACGTTGAAGACGCCCAGCGGGTAGTTCGCAAGCGACGTGTCCCCCCAGAGCCAGAAGAGCCCGTCGCCGTAGGGCTGGCACTGCACGCTGTCGCGACCGACCTCGCCGCTTTCTGCGCCACGCGGCGGATCGCCGCACTTCTCGCTCTCGGCGAACAGTCCCGACCCGCCGATGCGCCCCAGGCGCCGCGCCCGGACGTTCCGCGTCACCTCGATCGTCCGGGTCGCCCCGGGACGCGGCGTCAGCCGCACGCCAGCGTTGCCGAAGCCGTCCTTCGGCACGCCGTAGCCCTGGCCTTCGACCGAGAACCAGACCTCGCGGTCCATCAGGTCCGGCTCGCCCATCGCGACGACGCCGGCGTTGTCCGTCACGAAGCGGATGCCGTTGACGGTGACGAGCTGCACAAGCGGAACCGGCCAGCCGGACTCCTTTTCCACGACGCGGATGCGGCAGGGCACGACCACCGCCGGCGAAACGGCGGCGGCAAGGGTCAGCAGGGAGAGGAACACGGCCTTCATGACGGAACTAGCGGAGGGCGCCTCCGCCGCGGTCCGTGACGTCGAGGAAGCGGCCGTCGCGGTATTCGTAGAAGTCCAGCCGGATCTGCGGCGGGTTCGTGACCGAATGCCACTTGTGGCAGTTGCCGCCCAGGGCGCGGACCGCGAAGAAGCGCGGGTGCTCGGACGGGAAGACGCTCTTCGGGATCATCCCGAAGCCCTCGGAGCAGCCCAGCCTCGGCGTGCCGCCGCAGGCCGAGAGGTCGGCCGGGAACCAGGCACAGGGAACAGACGGATTGCCGGCCGCCGCGTAGTAGCCGCAGAAGAGGCGCGTGCCGTCCGTCGCCATCGTCTGGACGCCGTAGTGGCACTGCCCGCCCTGGTCCGTATCGACGACGCCGAGGTCCTTGAAGTCCAGCGACAGGCGGCCGATCTTGCAGCGCGGGTGCGGCGGGTGGCCGTACGGGTCGAGCCCGTAGTAGATCGTGTCCCCGATCACGGCGCAGCCGTCGACGTTGCCGGGCAGGTAGTGCTCGGCGACCACGTTGAGCTCCTCGTCCCAGACGCGGATCATGCCCTTCTTCCCGTCGACGGGCTTCCGCAGCGCGAGCGCGCCGTAGACGCGCCCCTTGTCGCAGAAGACGTCGCCCAGGTGCACGGGCGCCGTGCACTTCTTCTTCAGCTTGCCGTCCCAGCCGATCTTGTAGATGCCGCCGGCGTGGGAGAGGTAGACGCCCTGCTCGGAGCAGGTGGCGCCCTG
>JAEDMN010000213.1 GCA_016302985.1 Kiritimatiellia bacterium
CAACTTCGTCGACGGCCAGTGCGGCCGCATCGGCGGCGTCTCGTACGCCCGCGCGGGCGCGCTGGACGACGTCAAGGCCGGCTCGTCGGCGCGGTCGCGCTTCGTCTGGTACGCCATGGCCTACGAGCGCGGCCTGCTCGACCACACGGAGCCGCTCCGGCTGGACGAGATGCGCTTCCTCCTTTCGAATCCGCTCGTCGCGTTCCAGCTCGCGCTCGGGGTCACCGACCTGCGCGGCCTGCGCTGCTACCGCCGCGGCCTCTCGGCGCAGGTCAACCGCCTGCAGCAGCGCAGCTACCGCGCGCGCTACTACGACCGCGACAACGAACGCCGCCGCCGTCTCGCGGCGGAGCGCCGGAAGATCACGCGCCGCACGACGCTGAACCCGTGCCCGACGCCGGAGCAGTTCCTGGCGGCGTTCGAGAAGCGGGGCGAGTCGGTGGAGGCGAAGGTCCGCTTCGGCGGGATGGTGCAGGACCTCGAGTGCTACGTCGACAACTGCCTCAAATACGATGAGAACGGCGAGATCTGCGGCCGGAACGGCGGAATCAGGGCGTGGATCGCGAACAACCTGCCGCAGCTGAACGGGAAGTACAAGACGATCATGCGGTACAAGGCGCTCGCGAAGCGGCTGCGGCAGGCGGCGGGGATTTCCGACCCGGTGCCGACTTCGGCGGTGTACGACGGGGTGGCGGCGGAAGCGATGCCTCCCCCCTTGGAGGGAAGACGAGAACATTACGCATTGAATTCTCGTTTCGTGGAGGCGCGGCGGCGGCTCGAGGCGTGCGGGAACGTGCTCGAGGAGGTGTGGCGGGCGGTCGAGGGCTGGGCGTGCGTAGGAAATGGAGGAGAAGATGGTCAGAGTCGTAAAGGGGGACATCACGGGGCTGGAGGTCGACGCGATCGTGAACGCGGCGAACGAACGGATGCTGGGCGGCGGGGGCGTGGACGGGGCGATTCACCGCGCCGCGGGGCATGAGCTCTTCGAGGCGTGCCTCAAGGTCCCCGAGACGCGTCCGGGCGTGCGCTGCCCGACCGGCGAGGCGCGCATCACGCCGGGGTTCCGGCTGCCGGCGCGGTTCGTCATCCACACCGTCGGGCCGGTCTACCGCGACGGACGCCATGGCGAACCGGCGAAGCTCGCGGCCTGCTACCGGAACGCGCTCGCGCTCGCCGTGGCGAACGGCTGCGCGAGCGTGGCCTTCCCCTGCATCTCGACGGGCGTCTACGGCTATCCGCCGGAGGCCGCCTCGGAGATCGCCGTGCGCGAGGTGAAGGCGTTCCTGGCCGAAAACCCGCACGTGGCGGTGACGTTCTGCTGCTTCTCGGACAGGGCCCTCGAGACCTACCGTGCGCGCGTGTCGTTCGCAGGGACCGGGCTCGGCGTCCGGCGCACGGCGGCAAGTGTGCTATACTAGGGGCATGAAAAGCAGTTTTTCCCTTCTGTTCGCCGCGCTGTGCCTCGTCGCGGGCGCGCTGCTCGCCGGCTGCACGACAATCAAAGGAGATAGGAAAATGGTCAAGCACGTGATTCTGTGGAAGCTCAAGGACGACATCGCGGACAAGGCGGCGGTCAAGGCCGGCATCAAGGCGGGGCTCGAGGGACTGAAGGGCGTGGTGCCCGGCCTCGTCGAGATCAAGGTCCAGACCGGGGGGCTCCCGAGCTCGAACGCCGACGTGATGCTCGACTCCACGCTGGAGTCCGAGGCCGCGCTCAAGGGCTACGCCGTGCATCCCGCGCATGTCGCGGTGGCGAACGAGAAGGTGCGTCCGTTCACGCAGACGCGCATGTGCCTGGACTTCGAGGCCTGATGACGCTGGACGAGGCCTTCGCGCGCCTCGCCCGTTCGCCGTTTCGCAGCCGTTTCCGGCTGTCGGAGAAGGACCGCGCGTACATCCGCGAGAAGGGCCTCGGCACGGTCCGCCGCCACGCGGAGGACTTCGTGCGTCTCAAGCTCGCGCCCGCGTCCCCCGCGAACGACGGGAAGCAGACCCCCATGCGGGGCCATCCCGTCTTCCCCGCGCAGCACGCGACGGCGACCTGCTGCCGGGGCTGCCTGAACAAGTGGTGGAAGGTTCCGCTCGGCGTCCCCCTCTCGGACGTCCAGCAGGAAAAGGTCGTCGGCCTGATCATGGCCTGGATCGAGAGGCAGTTGAAGGTTTGATGTCCCGCCCGGTAGGAACCGCCGTTCCGGCGGTCCGCGGCGGAAATGTGGAAGGATGAAGGTGGTATGAAGGTTTTTCCGTTCCTGTTGTTGTCCGCTTGTTGCTGTTCCGTCGTCCTGGCGGCGAACGTCCCGTTCGAATTCTCGAAGGCGGGCTACTGGGACGTGCCGGGTTCGCCGCGCGTCGTCCGGTCGATGAACCCGGGCTGGGAGTTCTCGCTCGACAACTTCAAGTCGGCGAAGCCCGTCTGTCTGCCGCATGGCATCGACGAGGGCGAGATCGGCTTCGAGGCGAGCGGCGGCGTCAACCGCCAGCAGGCCGCGTGGTACCGCAAGACCTTCGACTGGCAGGGCGGGAGCGCGCGCCAGTTCCTGCACTTCGAGGCGATCATGGGCAAGAGCCGCGTGAGGCTGAACGGGAGGCAGGTCGCGGAGCACTTCGGCGGCTACCTGCCGGTCCACGCGGAAGTGACGGGCGTGCTGAAGCCCGGCGAGAACGTCCTCGAGGTCTGGTGCGACAACTCGGACGACGACAGCTACCCGCCGGGCAAGAAGCAGAACGTGCTCGACTTCACGTACTTCGGCGGCGTCTACCGCGACTGCTGGCTCGTCGAGACGGGCGACGCCTACGTGGCGGATTCGGACCGCGGCGGCGTGTACGTGACGTCGAAGCTCGAGGCGGACGGATCCTGGACGGTGCGGGCGGACGTGACGCTCGGCGGCGCGACGAACGGCGCGGCGGCGGAGCTCCTCTACGACGGTGCGCCGGTGACGAGTCCGTTCAAACCCGCGAACCCGAAGCTGTGGAGTCCGGACGAGCCGAACCTCCACCTGCTCACGGTCAATGTGCGGAAGGGCGGGAAGCTGGTCGACTCCGTCGGCGTGAAGTTCGGCATCCGCGACTTCGTCCTCGACGCGCGCGGGTTCAAGCTGAACGGGAAGCCGTATCCGCGCAAGCTCATCGGCGTGAACCGCCACCAGGACTACCTCTTCGTCGGCAACGCGCTGGCGAACGCGCTGCACGGACGCGATGTGAAGAAGTACAGGGACGCGGGCATGGAGGTGTTCCGCAACGCGCACTACCCGCAGGATCCGGCGTTCATGGACGCGTGCGACGCGCTCGGGATGTTCGTGATCGTGAACACGCCCGGCTGGCAGTTCTGGAACGAGAGGAACCCGGACTTCGAGCGGCGCGTCTACGACGACATCGAGAAGATGGTCCGCCGCGACCGGTCCCGCGCGTCCCTCCTGATGTGGGAGCCGATCCTCAACGAGACGCACTTCCCGGGGTACTTCGTGACGAACGCCGTCGCGATCGTGAAGCGCGAGACGCGCGCGCCGAACTACTGCGCGTGCGACGCGTCCTCCCGCGGCTCGGGCATCTGCGACGTCACCTACGGCGCGCAGGTCTCGCCGGACAAGGCGACGTTCTGCCGCGAGTGGGGCGACTTCCCGGACGACTGGAACGCGCAGAACTCCTCGTCCCGCGTCGCGATGGAGTGGGGCGAGACGCCCATGCTCGCGCAGGCCTGGCACTACATGCACGAGAGCTACTGGCCGAGCCTGGACCGGGAGCGCGCGCAGCCGGCGCACCACTTCGGCGGCACGCTCTGGCACGGCGCGGACCATGCGCGCGGCTACCATCCCGTGAACTTCCTCGGCGGCATCCTCACCTATGGCCGCCAGAAGAAGTATTCCTGGCATGCCTTCAAGGCGGCGCTCACGAAGGACCCGTACGTGTACGTCGCGCACGAGCTCGCCCCGTATTCGCCGGGCGAGATCACGGTGTTCTCGAATTGCCCGTACGCGGCGACGTGGCTGGGCGAGCCGTTCGAGCCCGGCAAGACGAAGTTCGAGTATTGGCGCAAGCAGAAGCTGGCCTACGACTGGGAGCACCCGGAGAACGCGAAGAAGACCGTCTTCGAGGTCGTGCTGCCGGACGGGACGAAGCAGGTGCGGCGCTACGCGCGGCGCTTCGAGAAGATCGTGCTCGCGCTGGACGCGGACGGATTCGCGCCGCGGTCCGAGGCGGGCGACCTGGTCGCGTGCACGGCGACGCTCGCGGACAAGGCCGGCACGGCGAAGCGCTACGCGCAGGAGACGGTCCGCTTCTCGGTGGAAGGCCCCGCGGAGATCGTCGGCGAGAACCCGCAGGCGACGCGCTGGGGCGAGGCGATCGTGCTGCTGCGGATGAAGGGCGGCGCGCCCGCGCCGGTGACCGTGCGCTGCGAGACGGTGCGGAAGGGCGACCACGTGCGGCAGACGGGCGAGCTGACGTTCACGCCCGAATTCTCCGCGCGCGTCGACATCCTGGGCCGTGTCGCCTGCGCGTCCGCCGCGCCGGCGGAGGAGTCCGTGGCGAAGCCGGCGCCCGGGCCCGCCATCGACCTCTCCGAGGTGGCGCAGCAGCAGAAGGACTTCAACGTGAAGCGTTAGACTGGAAAAACTCGGCGGGGTGTTGACTTCCGCCGAGTTTTTTCATATACTACGAACCTTTCCTGCGACCGTCTTAGGAGATTTCTCCCCGTTGCGGGCGTCCGCCAGTTCCTGCGGATGTTCGAACTTGCGCACGCGCGCATCGGGTAGTGTCGGGCGGTTTCAGGGCACGAAAAACCAGAGAAAGTTCGAACAAAATGAGCCAGATTGACAAAGCCGCCGTCCGTTCCGAGTTCCAGCGCCACGACCGTGACACCGGGTCCTCCGAGGTCCAGATCGCCACGCTGACGAAGAAGATCCAGCTCCTCACGCAGCACCTCAAGGCGAACAAGAAGGACCACTCGAGCCGCTACGGCCTGCTCCGCATGGTCAACAACCGCCGCAGCCTCCTCGACTACCTGAAGCGCGAGGACGAGGCGAAGTACAAGGACATCATCGCGAAGCTCGGCCTCCGCCGCTAACTTCGGGAAGGAAGTTCCATCTAATGGAAAACACCAAGCAGTTCAAGGTCAACATCGCGGGGACGGACCTCGTGATCGAGACCGGCCTGCTCGCGCAGCAGGCTGCCGGCGCCGTGACCGTGAGCTACGGCGACACGACCGTGTTCACGGCCGTGACGAACACGGACACGCCCCGGGAGGGCATCGACTTCTTCCCGCTCCAGTGCGAGTACCGCGAGAAGTTCTATGCCGCCGGCAAGTTCCCGGGCGGCTTCTTCAAGCGCGAGGCCCGTCCGACGAGCAAGGAGATCCTCACGGCGCGCATGTGCGACCGTCCGATCCGCCCGCTGTTCCCCGACGGCTACTACAACGACGTGCAGGTCAACTCGACGCTCATCCAGTCGGATGGCACGCGCGAGGCCGACTTCCTCGCCGTGAACGCGTCCTCGGCGGCGCTGCACATCAGCGACATCCCGTTCATGGGCCCGATCGGCTGCGTCCGCATCGGCCGCGTGGACGGCCAGTGGGTGATCAACCCCACGCACG
>JAEDMN010000214.1 GCA_016302985.1 Kiritimatiellia bacterium
GTTGCCCGTTCATCGGGTGGCCGGTGAACTTGTTTCATCGGCCAACCTGTTAAAATAGGCTATCCCTATGGCCGTTATGCAGGTGTTCCAATTATTCAATACACTACCACGGTGGTATACTGTGTCCCGTCAACGCCGCGAAGGCGAGTAGTGAAAGGAGCGCAGGTACATGAGCAGCAATCGCAAGTTCCATCTCGAGACCCTGGCCATCCACGCGGGACAGGAGAACCCGGACCCCGCAACCCTGGCCCGCAACGTCCCAGTCTACCGCACGACGGCCTACAACTTCCGTGACTCGCAGCACGGCGCCGACCTGTTCGGCCTCAAGGAGGCGGGCAACATCTACGCCCGCCTGATGAACCCGACGAACGACGTGCTCGAGAAGCGTCTCGCGGCGCTCGACGGCGGCGCGGCCGCGCTGACCTTCGCCTCGGGCACGGCGGCGATCTACTTCGCGGTCACGAACCTCGCGAAGCTCGGCGACGAGATCGTCGCGGCGAACAACCTCTACGGCGGGACGTTCACGCAGTTCGACGCGATCCTGCCGCAGCAGGGCATCACGGTGCGCTTCACGCCCGTCAACGACTTCGCCGCCGTCGAGGCCGCGATCAACGAGAAGACGCGCGCGATCTACATCGAGACGGTCGGCAATCCCGGCCTCGACGTGGCAGACATCGAGTCCTATGCGGCCGTCGCACGGAAGCACCATCTGCCGCTCGTCGTGGATGCGACGTTCACGCCCCCGACGCTCCTGCGCCCGATCGAGCACGGCGCGAACATCGTCGTCCACTCCCTCTCGAAGTGGATCGGCGGACATGGCGCGGGCATCGGCGGCGTCGTGATCGACGCGGGCAACTTCGACTGGACCGACCCGAAGTTCGCGCTCTTCAACGAGCCGGACCGCGGCTACCACGGCCTGCGCTTCGCCCACGACCTCGGCGACCTCAACCAGCTCGCCTACATCCTGCGCCTCCGCACGGTCGGCCTGCGCAACCAGGGCGCGACGCTCTCCCCGGACGCCGCCTGGATCTTCCTGCAGGGCGTCGAGTCGCTGCCGCTCCGCACGGCGAAGCACAGCGCGAACGCGAAGATCGTCGCGGACTTCCTCTCGAAGCATCCGAAGGTGGCCTGGGTCAAGTACCCGTCGCTCTCCTCGAAGGACCTCGCGGCGAAGTACCTGCCGGACGGAGCCGGCGGCATGGTCGTGTTCGGCGTGAAGGGCGGTTCGAAGGAGGCCCGCGCGCTGGTGGACAAGGTCGAGCTCTTCTCCCTGCTGGCGAACGTCGGCGATTCGAAGTCCCTGATCATCCACCCCGCGTCCACGACGCATTCGCAGCTGTCGGACGAGGACCAGCGCAAGGCGGGGCTCCAGCCCGAGCTCATCCGCCTCTCGATCGGCCTCGAGCACCCGGACGACATCGTCGGCGCGCTTTCGGACGCGCTTGACCAGATCTGAGACGTCGGGTATCATACTCGCCCCGCGGGCGATGGAGACACCGCCCCAGTCATGCCTTTCAAGGGAATCGCGCACATGCAAATCAAGACACTGCTCGCCGCCGGCAAACCCTCGGTCTCCTTCGAGGTCTTCCCCCCGAAGAAGGACGCCCCGTTCGGGCCCGTCCGGGACGCGGTCACCCGCCTCGCGGCGCAGCGGCCGGCCTTCATCTCGGTCACCTACGGCGCCGCGGGCAACGCCCAGGCGAACACGGCCGAGATCGCGGCTCACGTGCAGTCCTGCGGCGTGCCCGCGCTCGCGCACCTCACGTGCCTGACGTCCTCTCCGGACCGCATCCGCGAGGAGCTCACGTCCCTGCGCGACCGCGGCATCGAGAACATCCTCTGCCTGCGCGGCGACCTGCCTGCGGGTGGCGAGGTGAAGCCGGGCGCCTTCCGCTACGCCGTCGACCTCGTCCGCGCGCTGCGCGTCGCGGGTGGCTTCTGCCTGGGTGGCGCCTGCTATCCCGAGTGCCACCCCGCGTGCGAGCACCTGTCGGACGACATCGACCACCTGAAGGAGAAGGTCGACGCGGGCCTCGACTTCCTCACCTCGCAGATGTTCTTCGACAACAACATCTTCTACCGCTACCTCGCCAAGCTGCGCGACCGCGGCATCACCGTGCCCGTCGTGGCCGGCATCATGCCCGTCATGAACGGGCGCCAGATCAAGCGCATCTGCCAGCTCTCGCAGACCGACCTGCCGGCACGCTTCAAGGCGATCGTCGACCGTTTCGGCGACAATCCGGACTCCATGCTCTCGGCGGGCGTCGCCTACGCGACGGAGCAGATCGTCGACCTCTTCGCGAACGGCGTGAACAACGTGCACCTCTACACGATGAACCGTCCCGAGGTCGCCGAGCGCATCATGGCCAACCTCGCCGGCATCGTCGGCTGAGCAGATTGCGGGCGACGCGGGCGCGGGCGCCTTGCATGAGTCCGCCTAAAATAGTATCATTACCGCTCACGGAATGAGTGCGCGGCGGAGAAAGGCCCCCGAGCAGACGCTGTTCGCGTTTGCCGAGGAGCAGGACGAGAGGCGGAAGGGCGTAGATGCGCTGTTCGCCTCCGTGCCGCATTTCCGCACGCCGGCGCGGTTCCTGGACCTCCTGTTCGGCACGGCGCATTTCCGCGCCTACGCGCCGTACAACGCGATGCTGATCCACGTGCAGCGGCCGCAGGCCCGCTACGTGCTGCCCGCCGCGCGCTGGGGACGCTACAACCGCGTCGTCCGGCGGTCCGCGAATCCGCTCGTGATCCTCCGCCCCTTTTCGCCGGTCTGCTATCTCTACGACCTGGCCGACACGCGCGTGCAGCCGGGCCGCGCGGACCGCTTCCCGCCGCACTGGGCGGAGCGCCCCGAGGATGATCCCGTCGCGGACGTCTCCCCCGTTCTGCTGAACCGGCTGTTCGGTAGGCTGCCGCTCTGGGGCGTCGCGCACGAGACGGTGCCGACCGGCCCCGCCAGCGCCGGCCGTCTCTTCGTCGCGGACGCCGCGCCTGTGCCGGACCTCGACGTGAAGATCGGTGCGACCTCGGTCGCCTGGCCGCCCGTCTATGTGCTGCAGACGCGGGAGAGCGCCCCGAACACGGACATCTTCACGGCCCTCGTGCACGAGCTGGCGCGTCTTTTCTGCCGGCATGTCCGCTGTGCCTACGAGAAGGGCTGGGGCGCCGGCCGCGAGCAGACGGAGTCGGCCGAATCCTTCGAGACCCTGGTCGCGACCTGGCTCGTCTGCCGCCGTCAGCAGGTGGCGAGCGCCGCCTACGCCGACCTGCGGGACCGACTGTCCGCCCTGGACGAGATTCCCGACATCAGCTTCGACGCGGTACTGGACGCCGTCGCCGAAATCGAGACGATGCTGGGCGACTGCACGGTCGAGGACGGCTTCCTCTACCGCCATTCGCCGTCCTTCGCCGCCCAGGTTCGCGTCACGCGCGATCTGCAGCGCCGCCCCCCGGCGTTCTGACTTGCAATTGACAGAACATGCCCGAAAAGGGTACAATCCAGCTGGTGGAGATGACTGGCTGGAGGTTCTGTACATGATGTTGGTGAAATGTTCGCTTTTCGCCGCCGCCGTTCTGGCGTCGGTGTCCGCTTCCGCGAAGACCTGCACCTGGATCGGTTCCTCGGGCAACTGGTCCGATGGGTCCAAGTGGCAGGACGGCGCCGTGCCGGAGGACGGCGACGATGTCGTCTTCGTGGGCAATGCCGGCGCGGGCGTGGCGATTGCGCTGGAAGGGAGAACGACCGCCCGGCTTGCGTCCTTCACGGTCACGGGCGGCAGCGGGTGGAGCATCCAGAACGGCACGCTCGCGCTGCAGTCCGGCGCGCGCGTGATCGACACCGGCGTCACGGTCGAGATCGGGGCGGGTCTCGCCTCGGACGGAGAGGTCACGCTCGTCAAGCGCGGCGCCGGCACGTTGTCGCTGGCGGGCGCCAACACGGCGACCACGCAGCTCGTCGTCGAGGGCGGGCGCCTCCAGGCCGAGAACGAGGGCGCCTACGGCCCCGTGCCGGAAAGCTACAAGGCGGACGCGATCGTCCTGCGCAACGGCGGCGCGCTCAGCCGTCCCTACGCGGACAACCTGACCGTCGTGGTCGGCTCGACGCGCGGCATCACGCTCGACGGCGCGGGCGCGCTCTGCGCGCGCGGGTTCGGACGGCTCCAGATCGACGCGCCGATCGTCGGCGACGGCGAGCTGCAGCTGTTGCGCCAGAGCGGCGAGATCCTCCTGAACGCGGCGAACGCGTACACGGGACGCACCGTGCTCGCGAGCGACGGGACGTACGCGTGGGGCACCTCCCTGCGTCTGCGCCTGGGCGTCGACGGTGCGCTGCCCGCGACGACGACGCTGGCCGTGCAGGGCACCGACGGCAAGACCGTCGACGCGTCCGTCTATCTCCAGGGAACGACGCAGCGCGTGGTCGCGCTTGAGGCGGCCGACCGCGCGAACCTGATCTTCTTCGGACCGGGCACGGCCCGTTTCGGCACGGACGCCGACGGCGACGTTACCTGCCCCGGCGTCACCCTCTCGGCCGGCGCGACGCTGGCCTACGCGGGCGCGGGCACGGTCGCGCCGACGCTGTACACGGCGGCCGATACGACGTTCGCGCTCGAATCCGGCAGTCTCCTGGTGCCGTCGGCGACGGCGCTCAGCGCCAGCACGCTCCGACTCGCGGCGGACCGCGTCGTCACCCTGGCGGAGGGCGTCTTGGAATTCCCGAACAGTCTGGTGCTCGAAGGAAGCGCGACACTGGCCGCCGCGGATTCCGCGCTGACGCTGCTTGGGAACATCACGGGAACCGGCACGCTCGCCGTGACGGGGGCGGACGCGGTGACGTTCGGTACGACGGACGCGGTCCTGCGCGCCCTGGACGTGCCGATCGCGGGCGCGGCCGTCACGCTGGACGGCTGGGTGCGCGCGACGGTGGATCCGTCGGGCTATACGAAGGCCGCCACCTGCACGCTGGTCGGTCCCTATTCCGGACTCTCCGAGGGCGGTGTCGTGCTGGACGGCACGGCGGCGGGCGTCGACGACATCGCGCAGATCGGAGCATCCGCGTCCGTGACGGTGCGGAACGGCGGCCGCTTCGTGATCTCCGCGCAGGAGGACATGACGGCGTCCAACGCGTTCGAGGTCGATGCCCAGAGCAAGGTGTCGGTTGGCGGCTCGGCGATGGTGGATCTCACGGGGGCGACCTTCAAGGGCGGCGGCGAGCTCAACCTGGTGGGCGCGGGCGTGACGCTCGCGGGGGATTTGACGGGGGTCGTGCTGAATGCCTCGCAGGCCGGCGTGGTCTGCGTTCCCGAAGGACAGACGCTGACGTTGGGCGCGGCCAAGGGCACGATCCGCAAGACCGGCGCCGGCACGCTCGTGCTCGCGGGATCGGAGGCGGGTTTGAGCTGCCATGCCGTGATCGAGGCGGGCGAGGTCCGTGCGGCGGCGCAGCAGCCGTCCGTTCTCGGCAATGTGACCGTCAGGCCGGGCGCGAGCCTCGTCCTCGACGCGGACGAGCAGATCCGCGACGACTGCTACGTGTTCCTCGACGGCACGTTCGACCTCAACGGGCATTCCGAGACGCTCCAG
>JAEDMN010000215.1 GCA_016302985.1 Kiritimatiellia bacterium
GCGAACAAAAGCCCGCGCAAAACGCTGGCTTTCGTTTCGAACGTGGAAAGTCGGGTTAAGATACGTTCAATCGTCCTCCGGATCTCTGGATTGTTGATCCGGCAAATCCCCTGCTGCTACTGATACTGAAACCGTTCCGGGTCCGTCAGCTCGTAGAACTTTGCGGCATCCGCTACGGAATTTGTCTCGTCGTATGTTATCTGCAGCCGCTCGAACCCCTCCCGGAGGTCGGCCCGCGCCGTACTCGGCACCGGCGCCGACCCAATCTTCGCCAAGGCAGCCGCATCGTGCCCTTTGCAAATCAGTACCCAATCGTCTTTCGCCATTGAGTGGTCGCCACAGATCACAATCCGCTTCTCCTTAAGCAGCGAATAGAAGTCGGGCTTCCCACGCCCCCAATTACATCCAAGTTTCCAGTAGCTCATCGTCATTTCTCCGTTAATCAACATTCCTTTTTTAAGCGGTTCAACACATTTTGAAAAAGAGGTTCCAGCCGATTTAATTCTTGTAACCGTTTCAACAATTGCGCGCGCGAGAGGTAATGATCTGACATTTCCAGCAGTTCATCTTGCGCGCAAACGGACTCCCATCTATTTTTCTCATTTATGAACTCATCAATCTCTTTCGCGCAAAGACGATCCAACCGTAACCGGCGCAAACAGCCGAATGCGGTCATCAGAATATTCATACTGCAAGACAAGCGTCAAGTAAGCCTTGGCCTCGATAATCGCCTCCGGCTTCGTCCAGTCGCGCGAAATCCCGTGCCGAAGATACTCGATCCGCTTCCCATCATCACCGAGACGAATCAGTTTCTTCGCCACTCCCTGGGCGATCAAATCGTCACTTTGTGTTATCAGTTTTTTCTTCATATGTCTCATGTTCCAGCTACTGATCCATGTCAGCAAATAGTCTTAACGCCATATTGCGAGAATTTGCCATCCCCAGTCACTATGGGCATACCTCTGATGAGTGCTGTTGCTATTATTATTCTATCGGCTGGATCCTTATGGAAATCCGGAAGATTCGCAGCGCGCAGCATAATATCGTCATTGGGCGGAATTGCCGAGAGCCCATAAAGTTCCGTCAAGTCAGCAAGAAACTCCTCTGCATCAACAGGGATAACGACTTTCCCTTCCTTCTGCAATCGGGCAATCTCCCAGACGGAAATAGATGAGTAGTGAAGCGAGGAAGCTACGGTAATGCGTCGCTTGGCATCAGCGCTCAAATCTCCGCCGCCCATTCCAAGCCAGATAAGCGCACACGTATCTAGCAAATACCTCATTACGCATTCTCCCAAAGCTCGGAGTCATCGGCGAAGATATCCCCTTTGACAGCAATCTCCTGCCCATAGCCTGAAATCGGCCGGATTTTACGCGTCTGCTCAATAGGGACGATGCGGGCAATAGGGCGCCCGTATCGCATAATCGTAAAAGAGACAAGCCCCGACTCGACCTCGGAGAGCATCCCCGAAAAATTCGCCTTGGCTTCATTAACACTCATCGTCGTTTGCATATCATATCTCCTTAAACGCCGCCATTATACCATTTTAGACCTCTTGAATCAATCATGACCTCTTGGCCAACAACTCGCCGGGCGGGAGGGACGCGGGCGCGCGTCCGGGGAGGCACGGCGCGCACTGTACCCACGCCCCGACGCGTGGCGTCCGGAGGGTCGCGCAGGAGCGCGACCCTCCGTGCAGCAGCCCGGCGCTAGCGGAGGTAGAGGATCGTGTTCGCCGGGTCGTAGGGGCCCGCGCGGTGGATGACGAGCGCCTTGCCCGTCCCCGCCGCCGCGCCCGCCCCGCGGTAGACCGCGAAGACCTTCTCGCCCGGTGCCTCGGCCTTCTCGGCGTCCGTCGGCGCGTCAAGGTACGCCGCCGTCGTCCAGCCCTTCATCAGGCGCGAGACGTAGAGCTTCAGCGGCTTCGTCGCCTCGGCCTTCACGCTGGAGAAGAGGTTCGAGACGGCCTCCCCGCTGGGCGCGGGCCCCTGCAGCCAGATCTCGCGGAGGGCAGGCGTCCCCTCAAGCGGCTTCGCACCCACGACGAGATCCGCTCCGTTGTAGAGCGTGAGCGACTGCAGCTTCGTGTCGCTCGTGAACGCGCCCTGGCAGAGGTTCGTCACCGTGTCGGCCTTCGTCCGGCCGCCAAGCGCAATCGCCTCGACGGCGGGCATCTTGGCGAGCGCCGCGCTCCTACTGTACTGGTCCAGATAGACGACTGTGCGCAGGGCGGGCAGCGACAGGCGGCCGGAGGCGGGCGCGCGCCACGTCCAGAACACCCCATGCCAAGCGGGCGCGGTCAGGGTCGTCAGCCCGCGCAGGTCCCACCAGTCGAACTTCGTCTCGGAAAGGGGAAGATCCCAAAGACAGCCATCGCCCGCGAAGGCCGTCAGCGACGGAAGCCGCAGGATGAGCCGCGTCAGGTCGGAGTGTCCGCACGTCGCCCAGCCGTACCATGTGCCCGTCATCGTCGGCTCGTCGAAGATGAACATCCGGTAGGAGCGCGCGTCGGGCGTGCTGGTATGATGCAGGAACTGGGCGCCCGTCATCGTCCGCAGCGTGCCGGGCGAGAGGAGCGTGTCGGCGGCGCCCTTTCCGTGTTTCAGGCCGCAGAGCGCGCCCTGGGCGTCGCCCCACGAGACGAACGTCCAAGGCGTCGCGTCGCCTTCGAGGACGACGGGGCCGCCGAGATCGCAGACGCCCTGCCCCACGTCGTCCGCCGCGTAGAGGCCACCCCACTTCCAGTTGCCGAGCGCAAGCGTGCGGGCCGACTCATCGTCGACCCGGCAGTTGACGGTGAAGTTCCCGTTCGAGGCCGTCTTCCGGTCGGGCGCGAGCGTCCAGGGGTGGACGAAACGGCAGTAGAGCCAGACGTCGTTCGTGAGCGTGAGCGTGAGGGTCGCCTGATCGGCGACCCCGCCCGGCACGTCGCCGTACCAGCGGCGGAACGCGCCCGTCGCATTGGGCGTCGCCGTCAGCGTGACCGTCGTCCCCGGCATGTAGCGCCCGTCGGCCGTCGGCGCGCGGTCGCTCGCCACCGCCACGGCGTCGTCGAAGAAGGTATCCCGTTCGATCGTGAGCGCGCAGCCGCCCGGCCGGTCGTTGTAGGCGACGAGCTGGTCGTGGCGCGTGCGGAAGACGCTCTTGTCGACGACGCCGAACGGGATGTGGCGGCCCGGATGGGCGACGAAGAACGCCTCCTGCTCCGCCTCCGTGAGGCGCGTCTTCAGCTTGTTCGGGTCGGCGAGGACCGCCTCCCACGCGGCGTCGCCGCGCGGCACGGCGAAAACCATCGTCCGCTCCGCCGTGTCGGGCCACACGACGGAGAGCCCGTCGTCGGCCGTCGGCACGGGCCCTCCCAGCGTGACCTCCTCCAGCGGACAGTTCGCGAAGACGTCGGCGGCGTGGAAGTGGACGCCGCCCGCGCTGCCGAGCGTGACCTTCTTCAGCGCCGCGTTGCCGAAGAACGCCGCCTTGTAGAAGTGCATCGTCGCGGTGGCGGACGTCCCGAGCCGTGCCTCCGTCATGTAGCGGCAGGCCCGCAGGCACTCGTTCGAGAAGACGTACGCCGACGGGAGGGAGAGGACGCCCGTCGCGTTCCACTTCATGAACGACCGGTAGAGGACCTTCTGGACCGACTTGAAGTTCTGCTCCTCGAAGCGGCAGCGGTCGCCGAAGTACGGTTCGTTGTTCGGGTAGATCATCCAGGCGGTCGCCACCGTCACATTTGGCAGGTTGTAGATGATGTACTTCTGGTTGACGCTGGGTCCCGACCAGGATCCGACATTCGTCAGGTTCGGCGCGTCGATGACGACTTCCTCGTAGTTCCCTTCGCCTTCCCACTGCTTCGCCTTGTCGCTGAAGTCGGCCATTCGGGGCGAATGGAGGATGACGCGCGGGCCCTTCCCGCGCGACACGTCGTTTGTTCCGAGCGCGCGCATGTAGTTGCCGCAGATCGACTGGGCCGATCCCGTGGACGCCTTGTAGGCGACGCCGCCCGAAAAGTCGAGGTATTCGTGCATTTCATCGTTGACCCAGGCGCTGCCGGACTTGCCGTCGTTGAACCCGATCCAGATGTCGCCGATGCTGCCCCACGTGTAGTTGAGCTGCCAGAGGCCGTCCGTGAGCGTCCGCGCGACGCCGAGGCGCGGGTTGCCCGCGTCGTCCTTCTCGTAGAGCGTCCACCTGCGGGGCGTGTGCTTGAGGAGCGCGAGGTAGGCGGGGCCCGTCGGCTCGGTCACGTCGTCCGCGCGGCGGCGGTAGGCGACGGCCGCCGTGCCGCCGTCCGGGAAGACCTCGAAGGCCGTGACCTGCGCGTGGTCGCCCGTCCACGGTGCCTGCGCCGCCGCGAGGAGGTCCGCATTCGGAATCGTCCGGCTGTAGAGCACCGGTTCGGACGTCTTTTCGGGGCGGCAGGTGTAGCAGACGACGTCGCCCGTCGCGAGGAGCGCGTAGAGGCGCGGGCGGAAGAAGTCGAGGTGGCTCATGCGCACGGCGACGATGCCCGCGCCGAGGTGTTCGCGGTCCGCAAGAAGCGTCGCCACCACGCCGCTCGCCGTGTCCACGAGGCGGATCTCGCCCGCCGTCGCGGCCGCCGCGTCGCCTTCGCCCACGACGACGCACGTCCGGCCGTTGTAGGCGTAGACGCCGAGGCCCTTCACGGACGAAAGGCCCGTCGCGATCTCCCGTCCCCGCGTGAAGACGTTCTGCGCGAACGTCCATTCCACCACCAGGCCCGTGCGGCCGTCCGACGTCGCGTTCGCCCAGGCGGCCGTCCCCTCCGTGTTGAAGGCGAAGGCGGAAACCGGCTCGGGCGCGCTGAAGGTCACCGCCTCCGGGGCCATGCGCCCGATCCAGCGGTTGGCGCCGCACGGGAAGCGCGCGCCCGCCGAGAGGTCGGCGTTGACGGCGACGACGCCCGCCGCCGCGTGGACCGCGACGAGCGGCGCCTCGCCGAGGCCGGCGGCGGCGGAGGCGAGGCGCCCCGTGAAGCCGTTCGTGACGACGCCCGTCGCGGCGGCCAGCTCGGCGGCCTTGTAGGCCTGAATGTTCTCGAACGCCCCGTTCGCCTCCGCGCCGAGGGCGAGGAAGGCGCCCGACGGGTCGAGGGCGAGCGACGTCACGCGCGGGGCCTCGTCGCCGAGGCGCACCTGCGCGCGCAGGGCCGGGTTCACGTACCAGGGCACGACATAGCTCGTCGCGGAAAAGGCCGCGCCCGCAATGAGGGCGGCGAAAGCCGTGAAGACGGCATGCGGCATGACTTTCATTTTCACGTCTATAAGCATACATCGCACCCTCCCCCTGTGTCAATTGCCATTTTTAAGCCTAAATTCGGCAGTTGGATGACGCGAATCGCCGTTTGAGGCAACCCGCCTTCCAGTACAGTCTCCGGAATTTGATACAACATGTGCGGGCGCGGGCAGCCTTCCGAGACGAGCCTCCTGAATGCAGGAATGCGTAGGACATGGGGAGTCCCTTCGGGATTACCGTCCGAGGTCAGAAAAGTCGGCCTGTCCACCCCGCGCCCATTTAATCCCCCTT
>JAEDMN010000216.1 GCA_016302985.1 Kiritimatiellia bacterium
CGCGGCCCGCTTCTCCGCTTCGGCCTCGCGCTGCATTGCGGCCTTCAGCTCGGCGGCCTTCCGCGCCCGCTCCGCCTCCGCCCGGGCGACCTCCTGTTCGAGGCGCGCCTGCTCCGCCAGCAGCTTCTCGCGGCGCGCCCGCACGTGCCGCGCCTCGCCGACGCCGACGGCCGCGAGGGCCGCGAGCAGGATCCCCGCTCCCCAGAGGAGGGGCCGCAGGCCGCCGCCCGCGGAGCCGGATGCCGGGTCGCGGTCCGCGCGGCGCGCCGACCCGACCGTGCAGGGGGCCGCGTTGCCGTCCCGTGCGGGTGGGCAGGGGGCCGCGTTGCCGTCCCGTGCGGGGGCGGCAACGCCCCCGGCCGCCGCGAGACCGCGGAGCGCGTCGCCCCGCCTCGCCGCCGCGGGGTCCACGGGACGCCCCGTCGGCACGCCGAACGACGCGAGGCCCGTGCACCGGCGCACGAACGCGTCGATGCCGAACTCGTCGCCCGGCGGCACCACCACGCTCACCATCGTCCAGTCCACGTCCGGATGGTCGTGGCCGACCAGGTCGAGGTCCCTCGGCGTGAAGCGGTGCAGGAAGTCGTCCGCCGTCTGGTAGCGGTCGACCTGGGTGAAGACGAGGGTGACCTGCGGCTTCCCGGGCAGCGCCTTCGCGGCCTTGAGGGACTCGTTCGTCACCCAGACCGCGCCGCGGTTCGCGTCGCTGCCGCGCAGGTCGAGCGCGTCCTGCAGGTTGAAGAGCACGAAGACGCGCGTCGCCGCGCCGAGCGCCGTCCGCAGGCGCGCGATCTCCTGCGCGTGCGCCTGCGCCCGCTCGCGGAACGCCACCGGGTCCGGCTCGTCGTCCGCGTCCAGGAACGCGAGGCGGTAGACCTCGCCCGGGTAGTCGAGGATCTCGAGCGCGCCCTGGTCCGTCCCGTCCTTCTCGATGCGCCAGGACATCTCGCGCACGTTCGCCGTCTGCCTCGGAAAGCCGTCCCGCGCGAAGTCCTCCGGCGCGATCGTCGCGAAGTTGTAGGCGCCGCGGTCCACCGGACGCAGGTACCAGCCCGCCGCCTCCTGCCGCGCGAACGCCCGCGTCAGCGCCATCGCGAGCGTGGTCTTGCCCGACCCCTCGACCCCCAGGAACAACGTCTTCGCCATGTCCGTCACGCCTCCTGCCCGTTTTCAGCCGCCGCGGCGTCCTCGACGAGCCAGCCCGGCAGCTCGATCCGCTTCGCCCGCATGCGCGCGACGTAGTTCCCGTAGTCGAACGGCAGGCGCCGCCAGACGACGGTGCCCTGGTCCGAATCGTAGAGCGCGTAGACGCTCTCGGGTTCGTTGCGCGGGTAGCCCACGGACCCCGCGTTGACGATGTACGCGGACTTCCCCGAGAGCTCCAGCCTGTCGGCCTCGCGCACCCGCACCCGGCTCCGTCCCGTGCGCTCCACCGCGAGGGAGAGGTGCGTGTGCCCGACGAAGAGCAGCGGCGTCGCGTCCATCGCCTCGAAGGCCGCGAGCGCGTCCCCTTCGCGCAGGATGTACGCGAACGCCTCCGGGTTGACCAGCGACCCGTGCGCGGCCGCGAAGAGCTCCCCGCGGTACACGTGCGGCAGTCCGCGCAGCCAGGACAGGGCCTCGGCGCCGAGCTCGATGCCGTGCCGGAGGAAGCCGGCCTTCGCCTCGGGACGGAAGTTCCAGGACGAGATCAGGCCCACCGTCGCGGCATCGTGGTTGCCCATCAGCGCCACGTCGAAGACGGACCTCGCCAGCTCGACCGCGCCCACGGCGTCGGGACCGTACCCGACGACGTCGCCCAGGCAGACGAACTTCTCCGCCCCCTGCTCCCGCGCGTCCGCGAGCGCGCGCTCGAGCGCCCACGGGTTCGCGTGGATGTCGGACATGACCGCGTACCGCATGCCCGCCCCCTCAGTCCCTCTCCACCAGGCGCACCGGCCCGACCAGCCCCGCCGGCAGCAGCGGCTCGTCCGCGCGCCAGCCCATGAAGTTGCTCCACGTGAAGATCCCCGTGCCCGAGTCGGACCGGTTCGCCAGCACCCATTCCGGCCACGGCCCCTTCGGGGACTTCGGCTCCGCCGCCCCCGCGGCCCGCGCCTTCGCGTCCCCGATCAGCCGGTTCGGCCACGTGTTGACCACCTCCAGCCGCAGGTTGACCGCCCGATTGCCGGACGGGACGGCCCCGCGCGCGGGAAGCGTCGCGGGGAGCACGATGCGGTACGGCGGCGCCCACAGGCAGCCGAGGGACTTCCCGTCCACCGACACGTTGACGACGTCGTGCACCGCGCCGAGGTCGAGCACCACGCCCCGCGCGGCGGCCGGCACGGAGACCGTCTTCTCGTAGACCGCGCGGCCCGCGAAGTGCCGCAGTTTCGGGTCGGCGGAGGCCGACCAGGAGGCGAGGCGGTCGAGCTTCAGAGGCGCCGCCGGGGCGTCCGGTCCCGTGAAGGACGTCACCGTCCAGTCCCGTGAAAGGTCCGCAAGCACCTTTTCCGGCTTCGCCGCGGCCGCGCGCGGGAAGGCGAGCTGAACGTCCGCGCGCTCCTGCACGCTCCGCTCGCGGCGCACGCCGTCGACGGTGTAGACGAGGTCGAGCACCTTGTAGCGGTTGGGCGCCGGGTCGCCGCCCAGCAGCGGGTTCTCGACCTTGAACGCGCGCCGGCCCTCCGCGAGCAGACGGCGGACATGCTCCGTGACGTCGCGGCCGGACGCCTTGTCGTCGCGGTCGCGGTAGCGCGCCGAGACGATCTCGACCACGGCGTATTCGACGGGCTTCTCCGCCGCGACGGGCACCGGGCCCGCCGCCGGACCGAACACGACGAAGCACGACCCGTGCGCCGGCAGCGCGAGCAGCACGCGCACGCGGCCCTTCTCGGCGGGGCGGGACGCGGATGGCGCGGCCACGGGCAGCGGCCGCGTCGAGCCGTCCACCGCGTCCCAGAGCTCGGGCGCGCCCGTGGCGGCGAAGGAGACGCCGCCGTCGAAGGCCGTGTCGGACGGATTGACGACGAAGTAGACGTCGCGGCCCTCGATTTCGCGGCGCAGCGCGCGGAGGCGTCCGCCCGACTCGGCGTTGACGCGCCGGCCGAAGGCGGCCAGCGCCGCGCGGGCGTCGTGCGCGGGACGGATCCGGCCGGTCGCCCAGAGCGCGTCGGCGGCCTTCCGCCAGGCGGCCGCGTCGTCCGCCAGCGAGGGCGTGCCGAGCGGCTTCGGGCCCGCCACGCGCGCACCCGCCGCGACGAGCGCCGCGAGCTTGTCCAGCGACGCCCGCGTCAGGTACCGGTCCGTGCCGAGGAAGAGCACGTCGTAGGGCAGCTGGCCCGGGACGGCCACGCCGCCGTCCACCACCTCGAGCCGGCGAAGGTCGGAGGGGCCGCAGTAGTCGAAGTTGCCGCCGGCCGCGCAGAGCCCGGTCGCGTAGCTCCAGGCGTTCGGGGAGCCGTCGCCGAGCAGCGCGAGCACTTCGGCGCGGGGACGGCCGCCCTGCAGCAGGAACTGGCCGCGGCGCACGTAGCGGCTCCAGTGCACGCCCTCCGGCCACCAGGTCGTGTGGCGGTTGAGCTGCGTGCCGTGGCGACCGAGGGAGATGCCGGGCTTCACGTTCGTGAACGGCTGGTGCAGGTAGCTGTGGTAGACGAGCTGCGAGATGCCGTCCAGCCAGCCCTGGTCGCCGCAGCGGCGGAGCTCGGCGGGCGTGATCTGCCAGCGGCCCTCCTTCGCCTCGGTGGTGAAGCTCTCGGCGGCGATCTTCGCGCGGCCGTGGAGGTGGCCGATGGAGGACGCGACGCGGGGCGAGCCGTGCGGGTCGCTTCCGAGCCAGAACTCGCCGGTGGGCACGTCGCTCGCGGCGCCGCAGCGCAGCGAGTCGAACGGGCCGCCGTACGGTTCGGTCGCGGCCTCGATGCCGGCCTTGTGGCAGAGTTCGGCGAAGTAGTCGTAGTAGTTCTCCGCGAAGAGGTCCGCGACGGTCTGCTGGTAGTCGAAGAGGAAGCGCGCGGTCTCGCCGGCCGTGCCCACGACGTAGCCGGCGACGGCCGGCAGCCACGGCGCGAGGTCGTAGCCGCGGCGGCGGCGGAACTCGGCCGGGAAGTCCTCGGTCCAGTTCTGCCCGCCGACCTCGTAGCTGTCGATGATGGAGATCGAGACGACGCCCTTCGCGTCCGGGGACGCGATCAGGCGCTGCGGCATGTGCGGCCAGTGGGCGTCGAGGCCCTTCTTCGAGAGCTTGTCGCACTCGAGCCCGCGCAGCGTCGCCGGCGCGCAGCACTTGCCCGTGACCGTGTAGCCCAGGCGCAGGATGCGCCAGACGGCACCGCCTGGTTGTTTGATTGTCTGACTGTTTGACCGGGCGGCACCGCGCGATTGGGTTGCGCGCCGGCCCCCGGCGCGCGAAAGGAGGGGCGCCACGTCCACAGTCCCGTCCGCGCGCAGCGCGGAGGTCAGGTCGACGAAGGCGTCCTTCGCGATGCCCGCCAGGGACTCCTCGCCGGCGCGCGGCGGCCGGTAGGCGAAGGAGGTGGCCGCCGAGTTCTTCGCGTCCACGTCCTCGACGCGCGGCAGCTCGGTGAAGGCGAAGGACGTGAACTTCTTGTCGCGCACGGCGACCCAGGGCGGGCAGGGGATGTAGTTGAAGCGGATGCGGAAGAACCGCGCGTCCTTCGGCGGCCGGTCGAGGCGGAGCGTCTTCGGCGTCCGCTGCGCGTTGAAGAACCGGTAGGTCCAGTCCGTGCACGGCGTCCAGACGCGGCCGTCGGCCGAGGCCGCGATGTCGCCCTTCGCGTAGAACTGGGTGTCGTCGAGGGAGAAGACCGCGGTGGCGGGGCTTGTCGGGCGGTCGTACTCGAGCGTCAGCTCGCAGTGCGCCCCGACCTTGCCGAGCGGCAGCATGAGGGGGGCGGTGCCGGCGCAGAAGCCCGCGAAGTCCCCGGGGAAGTCGCCGGAGGCCTTCACGAGGCGCGGCGGACGCGGAACGGGGAACGCGAGGACGGAGATGTCGCGGTAGAAGCCCTCGGTCGCGAGGGGGCGGGGCAGCTTCACCGGCGCGGCGCCGGACGCGGGATCCCAGTCCGTCTCGGACGCGACGACCATCTTCATCGCGTTCTCCGGCGTGATCCACGGTCCGCCCGAGCTCGACCAGCCGGGACAGTTGTGGAAGCCGAGCTTCACGCCGTTCCGCTTCGCCTCGCGGACCGCGGTCCCCCAGAGGTCGAACCATTCGGGCGTAAGCGGCTTCGCCGTCACGGGCAGATGCGCCATCGCGGGCAGGAAGACGTGGGCCGTCGAGATCTCCAGCTCGCCCATCGCCTTCAGGTCCGCGACGAGCCCCTCCTTCGTCACGCAGTCGCCGTTCCAGTGGAACCACGTCTGCAGTCCGCTCGCCGCCGGCGGATCCGCGAACCGCGCCGCCAGCGAGAGCGGTTCCGCGGCTACGGCCGCCGCGACGGAAAGAACACACGCCATGAAAAGGGATTTCATGGCGTAAATTATAGCAAAACTCAGATGCCCCGGGCCCGCGCCGGGCCGCGCATGCAAAACTC
>JAEDMN010000217.1 GCA_016302985.1 Kiritimatiellia bacterium
GCCCTCGTCCTGCAGCAGGCCGAAGAAGTGGAACGTCGAGTTGTTCTTCTTCCAGGCGGCGACGAGGTTCGCCCACTTCGGGCTCTTGAAGAGCTCGCCCGAGGAGAGGCCGTCGTCGATGCGCTTGAGCTCCTGCACGACGATGCGGCCGGCGCCCATGTTCAGGTGGCCGACTTCGGAGGAACCCTGGTAGCCGTCCGGCAGGCCCACGGCCTCGCCGCAGCAGTTCAGCAGGCAGTGCGGGTAGCGCGCCCGGATCTGGTCGATGACCGGCGTCTTCGCCGCCACCACCGAGTTGCCTTCGTGATATTCGTTAACGCCCCATCCGTCGCGGATGATCAGTACTACGGGTCTCATCTACATTGTCTCTTTCTACGCCGAAATTGCGTGTTTTAATGATACCATTTTCAGGGAGGCGGAACAAGGTCTACTTGCCCGCAACGGGGGAGAAAATCACCACGGCGCCGCCTTCGGGCGCCACCGTCAGGGTCACCTTGGAGTCGCGCGTGACCGTGCGCCGCTCCTCCACGAGATCGGTCGCGTCCTCGGCCGCCTTCGGGCCGTCCACGTAGAACGCGGCGTCCCACGCGGTCCCCGCGGGCAGGAAGGAGAGCGGCAGGTCGAACGTGGCCCCGCCCGTGCCCAGGATGGCGAGGTAGAGGCGGCCGTCGAAGGTCTCGCGCACGACGGCGTAGTAGCGCCCGACCGCGCCGGCGAGCGGCAGCGTGTCGTGCCAGGCGGTCGGCAGCGCGCGCAGCGCCTCCACGCCCTTCGCGCCGCGGTAGCGCTCCGGCCAGTCGCAGAGCGTCATGAGAGGCGAGTCGTACGCGACGCAGAGCGCGAGCGCGTGGGCGCGGGTGCCGATCTCCTCGGCCCAGATCGGACGGCGGTCCGCCTCGTCGCCGTAGCGGTGCCCCCTCCGGCACTGCGGGACGAACTTCGTCCGGTGCACGTTCCCGAACGAGCCGGGCGTGAAGTCGCCGGGCCCCAGCAGGAAGCGCGTGAACGGCAGCGTCGCCGTGTGCGCGGGCGTGATCTGCGCCGTGAACTTCGTCATCTCGTTCCCGCGGATGCCCTCGCGCGTGATCTGGTTCGGCCACGTGCGGTTCATGCCCGTGGGCTTGAACGCGCCGTGGTAGTTGATCATCAGCCGGTGCCGCGCCGCGCAGCGCGCCGTGCTCTCGTACCAGCGCACCATCCACTGGTCCTGCCGGTCGAGGAAGTCGATCTTGACGCCCTTCACGCCCCACTTCTCGAGCTTGGCGAACGTCTCCTCCACGCCGTTGTCCTGCAGCGCCTCCCAGTGGAGCCACACCCAGATGCCGATCCCCTTCTCCTTCGCGTGCGCGACGATCCGGTGCAGGTCGAAGCCCTTCCGGATCTCGACCGGCACGTCGGGGCCGTGGTTCGGACGCCGCGCCCAGCCGTACCAGCCGCCGTCGATGGTGTGGTACTTCCAGCCCATCTCCGCCGCGAAGTCGACGAGCTTCAGCGTGAGCTCCGTCGAGAGCGAGTTGTTCGACTCGACCCACCAGTCCCAGCTGGACGCGCCCGGCACGACCCAGCCGAAGTCGAGGGACGGGTCCGGCGGCGGGTTGAGGTTCATCACGATGTCGTTGCGCTTCAGCAGGTCCAGCGCCGAGTCGCCGCACACCATCACGCGCCACGGGCTCGCCGCCGGCGTCATCCGGATCACCGCCACGTCGGGCGCGCACGCGTTGGACTTCGGCAGCGGCGTCAGCACGGTCTCGAGCGCGGACGTCCCGGCGGCCGCGCCCTTCTTCGGCACGCGGTAGAAGCTGCCCGCCCAGTTCGTCAGGTCGGCCTCGCAGAGCGCCACCGTCTGCGTCGTCCCCGCCCCCGGCAGCTCCACGAGCGCCGGCATGCCCACGAGCTCCTCCGGCTTCAGGTCGGAGACCGTCCGGAACCGGAAGTCCTGCTCCTGCGAGGTCCAGTGGTCGCGGTACGTCGTGAACCAGCCGGACGGATCGCCGGCGAAGTTCCACTTCGTGTGCTCGCCGCGCAGCTGGAAGCCGTCGAAGGACGGCTGCTCGGGCACGACGTAGCGGAACGCCACGCCCTCGTCGTAGGCGCGGAAGACGAGCGTCAGCAGCCGCCCCTTCGCGTCCTCGAGCGCGAGCTCGAGCTCGTTCGCGTGGTCGCGCACGACCTCCTTCCGGTACAGCCGCGTCGTCCACGTCGCGTCGACCGTCCGCCGCGCCGCCGCCTTCACGCGGAAGCCGCCCCAGGGCGCCTGCCCGATGAAGTCCAGCCCGAGCGGGGACGGCAGCAGCAGGTCGGCCCCCTTGCGGGCGACCGACCAGGAAAGCCCCCCCTCCGTCTCGACGGCCACCCGGATCGTCCCGTCCGGCGAAACCAGCGTCTCCGCCGCGTCCGCGGCCACCGCGCAGAAGATGGCCGCCCCGGCCACCAGTCCCCGTGCAATCCTGTCCATCTCCATCCTCCGTTGAATTCCGTCGTGCAATCCGCCCGCCGCGGGCTCACGCCTTCGGGGCGGTCCGCTCCCGCAGGAACGCCCGCACCGCCTCGTCCGAAGGTTCGCCGGCGACGAACGCCTCGACCTCCGCCGGGACCACGTCCGCGCCGCGCCCCGGATCCGTGCAGACGTACACCCGCGCGTGCCCCGTCGTCCGGTAGGCGCTCCGCGCGCTCACGTCGAGCTCCTCGAAGAGCTTCTCGCCCGGACGGACGCCCGTGAAGACGATCGGCACGTCGACGTACGGACGGTATCCGGCCTGCCGGATCATGTCCTCCGCGAGGTCCACGATCTTCACCGGCTCGCCCATGTCCAGCGTGTAGATGCAGTTCCCGCCCTGCGCCCCCGCCTCCAGCACGAGGCCGACCGCCTCCTCCACGCTCATGAAGTAGCGCTTCATGCCCGGATGCGTCACCGTGACCGGCCCCCGGTGCGCGATCTGCTCGCGGAAGAGCGGCACGACGCTGCCCGAGGACCCCAGCACGTTGCCGAAGCGGACGCAGGAGAAGGCCGTCGCGCCCCCCTCCGCGTTCAGCCCCAGCAGCAGCACCTCCGCGAGGCGCTTCGTCATGCCCATCACGCTGACCGGGTTGACCGCCTTGTCCGTGGAGATCATCACGAAGCGCGACACCCCGGCCTCCCGGCACCACGTGCCGAGACGGTACGTCGCGAGCGCGTTGTTGCGCAGGCCGTCCAGCGGGTTCGCCTCCACCATCGGCACGTGCTTGTACGCCGCCGCGTGCAGCACGACCGCGGGACGCTCCCGCGCAAGCAGGCGCCGCATGCGCGCCTCGTCCGCGATGTCCGCCATCTCCGGCACGCACGCGGCGGACACGCCCGCCCCGCGCATCTCGCGGTCGATCTCGTACAGCGCGTTCTCGCTCCGCTCCACCATCACCACCCGCGCGGCCCCGCCGCGCGCGACCTGGCGCACGATCTCGCCGCCGATCGTCCCGCCCGCGCCCGTCACGAGCACCGTCTTCCCGCGCAGCATCTCCAGCACCGCGGCGCCGACGAGGCTCCGTTCGCTGCGGCGCAGCAGCTGCTTCTCGTCCTGGCGCGCCTGCATGTAGACCCGCCACACGACGCGCATGCCGACGAGGGCCATCCCCCACAGGCCGGCGTCGATCAGCGTCACCGAATACGGCGGCCGCACGTGCCCCATCGCCCCGTCCGGCAGCAGCACGCGCAGCAGCGTCAGCACGCCGCACGAGAGGACCACCGCGCCCAGATAGCGCGGCAGATCGAGCGTCCGGATCCGGCGCCACGGCACCGAATAGCATCCCGTGAGCAGCAGCGCCGCCATCTGCACGGCCCACACCGTGGAGAAGCTGATCGCCACCGCGCGCCACCCGCAGGCGGGTTCGCGGAAATCCATCCGCAGCGCGAAGGCGCCCAGATAGGCCAGCCCCATCGCGCCCGTGTCGATCACGCAGCCCGCGGCCCGCGTGAGCAGGAAGCGGACCCATGCGTCCCGGCTCCGCTTCGCCGAATTTCCGTTTTCATCAGGAGACATGGATGAAATTATAGCACATCGGGGTTCCGGGTTGAATGTTGAAGGTTGAAGGTTGAAGGTTGAAGGCTTCATTCTTCCTCTTCCCACCTTCAACCTTCAAGCTTCGCCCGCCTGCGCCCCGCGGCGCAGCCGAGGGCGTAGACGAACACGACCGCGAAGCAGAGCGCCGGCACGGCGAAACTCGCCCGCAGCGCGAGATCGCTCGTCATCAGGTTGGCGTCCCACGTCGCGTCGGCGCCCGGCACCAGGACGAAGAACGCGCTCTCCCGGGCCCCCAGCACGCCGCTCATCCAGGGCGTGACCACCGCCCCGCCGAGGATGCTCATGATCAGCCCCGCCGCCGCGAGGCGGAACGTCTTCGGATCCAGTCCCTCGAAGGCGAGGCCGTAGATCGTCGGGAACATCAGGCTCATGCAGCCACTCACGGCGATCAGGCTGAGCACGTTCGCGGAGAACGGCAGGCCGCCGACCGTGAACAGCGCCGTCGCGGGCAGGCGCATCGTCCCGACGCTGGCGAGCACCCCGCCCAGCGCGAAGACCGCGAGCAGCGCCGACGGATGGACGTACTTCATCAGCGCCGTCGCGATCCAGCGGCAGGCGACGAAGAGGACGATCGAGACGAGGTAGTAGTTCGCCGCCTCGGTCGGGGCCACCCCCAGCTCCTTCTGGCAGTAGACGTTCAGCCACGTCCACACCGCGATCTGCACGCCCACGTAGAAGAACTGCGCGACCACGCCGCCCACGTACTTCGGACTCCGCACCAGCGCGAACAGCATCTCCCGGTAGTCCTCCACCCACAGGACGTAGGCGACCGGCCCCAGCATGCCCAGGAGGATCCACAGCACCTTGTCCATCCCCGGGAAGAGCGCGTAGAGGACCGCCAGCGGCACGACGGCGAAGAGCCCCGCCGCGACCACGCGCGACGCGCCCGTCCGCTTCTCGCCGAGGCGGGACATGAACGGGTTGATCCGCAGGAAGAAGATCCAGATGATCCCCGCGAGCGCGCACAGCCCCACGTACGGCACGCAGACCCAGAAGAGCTCGCCGTTCACGAGGATCCGCAGCTGCTCCGCGGGCATCCGCGCCCGCTCCTCGACCGTGGCGGGATCGAGATGCGCCAGGATCAGGCCGCGCGCGAGGAGGACGCCCAGCACGCTGCCGAGCGGATTGAACGCCTGCGCGAAGTTGAGCCGCCGCACGGCCGTCTCCGGCGGACCCAGCGCCAGCACGTAGGGATTGCACGTCGTCTCCAGCAGCGAGCATCCGGCCGCGACCACGAAGATCGCGACGAAGTACACGTCGAAGCTGGCGAGCGTGCAGGCCGGGATGTACAGCAGCGCGCCGCACACGTACACCGCCAGGCCGATCAGCACGCCGACCCGGTACGAGAACTCCTCCACCAGGATGCTCGCGAAGATCGCCAGCACCGCGTAGGCGCCGTAGAACGCCACCTGGATGAGCCCGGCCCGCGACTGGTCCATCGTGAAGATCTTCTGAAAGGCCGGCACCAGGTTGTC
>JAEDMN010000022.1 GCA_016302985.1 Kiritimatiellia bacterium
CCCCCCGTCTGTCCGTGGTTGAAACGCGGCTTCGCCGCGTGGCGTGTGGTATACTGTTGCGCATGAACAAGATCGCACTTCTTTTCGGCCTGGCCTGCGGCCTGACGGTCCGGGCCGACATCGCCCCGGAGATCCAGAACGCCCTGCGCGAGGAGAACCCGCGTGCCGCGCTGCGCGCGCTTGCGGACGCCCGCATCGCGCAGATCCGCGCGACGGCCAATCGGGCCATTCCCGCGGGCGCCGCGTGCTACTACCTCGACGCGAAGAACGGAAACGACGCGGCCGACGGCCGCACGCCGCAGTCCGCCTGGAAGACGACCGCGCGCCTCGCGCAGGAGAAGATCGCGCCCGGTTCCTACGTGCTCTACGCCCGCGGCGGCATCTACCGCGGCACGGTGCCGTGCCGTCCCGGCGTCACCTACACCGCCTACGGCGAGGGCCCCAAGCCCTGCATCTACGGTTCGCCCGCGGACGGCGCGGACCCGGCGAAGTGGGCGCGCACCGACAACCCCAACGTCTGGGCGTACCAGCTGGACGCGCGCGACGTCGGCACGCTCGTCTTCGACGGCGGGAAGGCGCATGCGCGCAAGGTCGTCTTCCGCACGGACAGGAAGACGGGCGCGAAGTTCAGCATGGTCACGGGCCGTCCGTTCAACTCCTACCGCGACCTCGACACGGACCTCCACTTCTGGCACGACTACTACAAGGACGGCACGAAGAAGGTCTACCTCTACAGCGCGCAGAACCCGGGCGAGCGGTTCAGGTCCATCGAGTTCAACGTCAAGTGCCACGGCTTCGGCGTCGGGGGCGCGGGCGACGTCACGATCGACAACTTCACGGTCAAGTACGTCGGCGTGCACGGGGTCGGCGCGGGCACGTGCCGGAACCTGACGGTGTCGAACTGCGAGTTCGCGTGGATCGGCGGCTCCATCCAGGCCGAGGGCATCTTCGGACGCGACCATCCCACGCGCCTCGGCAACGCCGTCGAGATCTACGGCGGCTGCGACGGCTACGTGGTGACGAACTGCTGCTTCGCGCAGGTCTACGACGCGGGCGTCACCCACCAGTTCAACATCCCGAATACCGCCGGCGAGAAACGCTACGACGAGAAGAACGTGGTCTTCGCGGACAACGTCTTCGACACGTGCAACTACTCGATCGAGTACTTCCTCACGGCGCCGGACGGCAACGCGAGCCGGATGGAGAACCTGCTCTACGCGAACAACCTGATGTTCGACGCGGGCCGCGGCTTCTGCGAGCAGCGTCCGGACCGCGACCAGGGCGCGCACATCAAGGCCTGGTTCCACGGCAATCGCAACCGCGCGAAGAACTACGTCGTGCGCAACAACGTGTTCTGCGGCGCGGGCGACATGCTCGTCCAGATCTGCGCGGGTCTGAAGAACCTCGACGGGTCCTCGTCCCTGCCGACGATGGCCGACAACGTCTTCGTCGGCCGCGCGGGCCAGCAGTTCGGCATGGTCTCCGACACGTCGGACAGGCGCGAGACCTACGGCCCCGGCACCCAGGCCTACGTCGACCGCTTCGGCCCCGGCAACCGTTGCGTCTTCGTCGCCGACGCCGACGTGGTCATGTGTCCGGACGGAGACGTCCGGACGATCCAGGGCGCCCTCGAGCAGGTGCGCGCCCTGCGCGCGTCGGGCGCGATCCCCGCGGGCCGCGTGGCCGAGGTGCGCGTCGAGGCGGGCCGCTACTCCGTGGCCGAGCCGGCGACGTTCACGCCCGCCGACTCGTCCGTGCGCTTCACGGCCGCGCAGGCGGGCGCCGCGACGTTCGACGGCGGCGTGGCGCTGCCGGCCTTCACGGCGGGCGCGGACGGCATCTGGCGCGCGCCCGTGCCGGCCGGTCTCCGCTTCGAGCAGCTCTACGTCAACGGCGTCCGCGCGCAGCGTGCGCGCATGCCGAACGCGTTCTACCTCTACATGCGCGACCCGTGGGAAGGCGGGAACGACCCGCGCACCGGGAAGCCGGCCGATCTCGAGCGCCACGCCTTCTTCGCCGAGCGGAAGGACGCCGCCGCGCTCGCGGCGCTGCCCGCGGACGAGCTGAAGGACGTCGAGGTCCTGTTCTGGCAGAGCTGGGACCAGGCGCGCGCGAAGGTCGACTACGTGGACGGGAAGTCCGGCCTCGTCATCGCGAAGACGCCTGCGGGCCGTCCGCTCTTCTTCTGGAGTTCGACGCGTCCGCGCTTCGCCTTCGAGAACCTGCGCCGCGCGCTCGACGCGCCGGGCGAGTGGTTCCACGACCGCAAGGCCGGCGAGCTCCTGTACATCCCGCGTCCCGGCGAGACGGTCGCGGCGACGCGCGCGGTCGCGCCCGTCGCGCCGGGCTTCGTCCGCTTCGCGGGCGACCCGCTGAAGGGCGACTTCGTCAGGGACGTCGCGTTCGACGGCCTCGCCTTCGAGCACGGCGCGTGGATCATGCCCGAGACCGGCGCCCCGAACGCGCAGAGCGCGCAGAACATCCGCGAAGCCGCGGTCTTCGGCGACGGCGTGACGGGCTTCCGGATGGAGAACTGCCGCATCGCGCACGTCGGGGCGCACGGCGTCTGGCTCAAGCGCGGCTGCCGGAACTGCGTCGTCCGCCACTGCCGCATCGAGGACCTGGGCGGCGGCGGCGTCTACCTCGGCGACACGGCGGACTGGCGCGAGGAGAAGCGCGCGCGCCTGAGCGGCTTCAACAAGGTGGAGGACAACATCGTCCGCAACGGCGGCCGCACGTTCAACGGGGCGATCGGCGTCTGGATCGGCCACGCGAGCGACAACGTGATCGCCCACAACGACATCGGCGACTTCCGCTACACGGGCGTCTCGATGGGCTGGTGCTGGGGCTACCACGAGACGGTCTGCCACCGCAACCTCCTCCTGTGGAACCGCATCCACCACATCGGCCAGGGCGTGCTCTCCGACATGGGCGGCGTCTACACGCTCGGCAACTCCGAGGGCACGGTCGAGATGGGCAACTGGATCCACGACGTGAACGGCTACGCGGGCGCGGGCTCCCCGGCCTGGGGCCTCTACACGGACGAGGGGTCGCGCGGCATCCACATGGTCTCGAACCTCGTCGAGCGCTGCCGCGACGGCGCCGTGCACCAGCACTACGGGCAGGACAACGTCTGGGCGAACAACATCTTCGCGACGTTCGACCGGAACGGCGTCTGGCGCAGCCGCATCGAGAATCACACGACCGTGATCGTCACGAACAACGTCTTCTGGTGGACGAATCCCGACGCGCATGTCCTGAGCGGCCCGAAGGGCCAGACGGTGAAGGACGTCGTCTTCGAGGGCAACCTCTACTGGGGCGTGAACGGCGTCGCGACGAACGCGTTCGGCGGCCGCACCCTCGCCGAATGGCAGGGCGAGGGGCACGACCTGAAGGCGCAGTTCGCCGATCCGCAGTTCGCCGACGCGGCGAACCGCGACTGGCGCATGGCCGAGTCCTCCCCCGCGCGGAAGATGGGCTTCGTGCCGTGGGACTGGACGTTCGCCGGCGTGCTGAAGGACGACGCCGCCTGGCGCGCGGCCGCGATGGACGACTCGGCGATTCCCGCGCTGGTGGACGCGCCGAAGGCGCCGAAGTACGCCCGCGTCGCGGCGCACCAGGACTTCGAAGGGGTCCGCGTCGGCGAGACGCGGAAGTTCGGCGCGGTCGGTCCCGCCGGCAAGGAGGGCTTCGTCGTCGTGCAGGAGGGCCGGAACGGCGGCCGCGCCCTGAAGCTCACGGACGGTCCGCAGTGCAAGTGCCCGTGGGACCCGCACCTGATCACCCGCGTCCTCTGCGAGACCGGCTCGGTGCGCATCGCCTTCGCCTTCAAGGTGGACGCGGCGGCGCGTCCCCAGTTCGAGTGCCGCGACTACGACACGCCGGACGGCTCGCCGTACGCGGTCGGTCCTTCGCTGCACATCGTGCAGGGCGTCCTCCAGGCGCAGGGCCGCGAGCTCGGCCGCGTCGCGCCCGGCACGTGGTGCGACGTCGAGGTCCTGCTGCACGTGACCGGCGAGAAGGCGAAGACCTGGGACTGCACGGTGAAGCCCGCGGGCGGCGAGGCGAAGACGACCACGGGCCTGCACGTGCAGAAGAACTTCCGCGTGCTCGAATGGGTCGGGTTCATGACGAACGGCAGGGAGCCGGCGACCTGGTGGCTGGACGACTTCCGCGTCGACCCCGCCGAGCCCGCGCTGGGCGGTTTCGGCGGTTCGCTCGAACTGACCGCGCCGGGCGTGCTGCTGCAGCCGTGCCTGCGCCCGAACAACTGGACGGCGCGCTACCCGCTGGAGGACGGCTTCGACGCGCCCGTGAAGGACGCGCATGCGTTCTACTTCGTGCCGGACGCGAGGAAGGACGGCCCGGTCGTGCGCGGCACGGCCCGCTTCCGGTCCACGGCGGACGGCGGCGTCGCGGCCACCTGGACGATGGCGTCGGGCGCGCGCGTCGTCGTGGGCGCGGACCTGCGCCTGCCGCAGTGGCAGGACGGCGCGCTGGAGACGGACGCCGGGACGGTCGCGCTCGCCGCGACGAACGCCTTCGGACAGGTCTTCGACCGCGACGTGCGGTCGGTCGCGGTGAAGGACGCCGCGGGCGCGGTGCGGCTGCGCCTCGACTTTCCGCGCCCCGTGCGCGCGCGGCTGTTCAAGGAGCGCGACTGGGGCCTCGTGAAGTACGACCTGCGCTTCTCCCTGGGCGACGTGTCCGGTACGAACCGCCTTGACGCGGTCATCCACGGCGGCGGCGCGCTCGCGTTCCGCGAGGAGGGCCCGCAGACGATCGTCGCGGGGAAGGACTGGATTCCGTTCGCGGCCGCGATCGACGTGAAGGCGGGCAGCGCGCTCGACTTCTCGTCCTTCCGCGGCACGGACGCGCCGGCGGGCAGGTATGGCGCCGTCGTCGCGAAGGGCGAGCACTTCGAGTTCGAGAAGCGTCCCGGCGTGCCCGTCCGCTTCTACGGCATCAACGTCTGCGGCGACGCGAACTGTCCGTCGCCGGAGGAGTCGAAGGCCTTCGCCGCCACGCTCCGCAAGCTCGGCTACAACGCGATCCGCTTCCACCACCACGAGTCGAGCCTCGTGAAGCCCGATGCGGCGAAGGGTTCGACGGAGCTCGATCCGCAGGCGATGGCGCGCTTCGACGCGCTCGTCGCGGCGTGCGTCGAGAACGGCATCTACCTGACGACGGACCTCTTCGTCTCCCGCGCGCCGATCGCCTACCGGTCCATCGGCATCGACCGGGACGGCAACGTGCAGATGAACGAGTTCAAGTACCTCGTGCAGGTCCACGAGGGCGCCCACTCGAACTACGTCGCGTTCGCGCGCAACTTCCTCTCGCACGTCAATCCGCACACGGGCCGCCGCTATGCGGACGAACCCGCGCTCGCGCTGCTCTCGCTCGTGAACGAGGGCAACATGTCCGGCGTGCAGTGGGCGGGACGGACCTTCGGTCTCCTCAAGGACCACTCGAAGGAGGCGATGGCGGCCTGCGAGGCGAAGTTCGCGGCGCGCATGCGGAAGTTCCTGCGGGAGGAGATGGGCTACCGCGGCCTCTTCACGAACATGAACAACTACTTCTGGGACGACGATCCGCCCGGGGAGAAGGTCCGCGCCGAGCAGTTCGACTATTCGGACGACCACTTCTACGTGGACCACCCGCGCTTCATCGGCCGCGACTGGCGCCTGCCGTCCAGCTGCCCGAACACGAACCCGCTCCAGGGCGCGGACCTTGGCACGCAGCGTCTCGCGAGCACGCGTCCCCGCGGCCTGCCGTTCACGATCACCGAGTACAACTTCTCGGGTCCGGGCCGCTTCCGCGGTGTCGGCGGGATCCTCACGGGCGCGCTGGGCGCGCGCCAGGACTGGGCGGGACTGCTGCGCTTCGCATGGTCGCACGGCAAGTACGGCCTCACGCACGCGAAGGAACTCGGCTACTTCGACATGAGCGGCGATCCGCTCGGCCTCGCCGCCGAACGCGCGTCCATCTGCCTCTTCCTGCGCGGCGACCTCGCGCCGGCGGAGCCCGAGGCGACGTTCCTCTTCCCGCCCGCGAAGGTTGCCGATACGAAGAGGACGCCGGGCTCGCTCGCGCCGTACTGGGCGCTCGACTGGGCGGCGTGGGGCGCGAAGATCGGCACGACGGTCGCGGACCGCGCGCCGGCCGGCACCGAGGTGCTCGCGACATATCCGGACGCGCCGTCGCAGGAGGCGGAGGCGCGCCTGCGCGCCCTGCCGACGGGCGGCGTGAAGATCGACCCGAAGGCCGGCGCCTTCACGCTCGACACGCCGCGCACGTGCGGCGGGTTCGCGGAGGGCGGACGCGTCGCGGCGGGGCCGTTCCAGGCGGATCTCGGCACCGTCCCCGCGACAATCTGGGCGAGCAGCCTCGACGGCGCGCCGATCGCGTCCGCGCGGCATCTGCTGCTCACGCATCTGACCGACGTGCAGAACAGCGGCATCCGCTATGCGGACGCGGGCCTGCGCATCCTCCTGGACTGGGGCCGGGGACCGCATCTGATGCGCGCGGGCAAGGCGCAGGTTTCGCTCGCGGTGGCCGCGGGCGACTGGAAGGTCTGGGCGCTTGCGCCGTCCGGCGAACGCGTGCGGCAGGTCGCGGCGACCTACGCCGACGGCCGCCTCGCGTTCACCGCGGACGTCGCGGCCGACCCGGCGAACGCGACGTTCCTCTACGAGCTCGAACGCTAGACCACGGTGCGGACGAAATCCCGCCGTCCTTCAAACGGGATGGCGGTTTGGCAGAATGGAAGTGCGGAAATGGACAATCTGACGAGACGTGAAATGATTGGCGGGACGGCTCTGGCGGCCGTCTCGGTGCTGACGGGGTGCGGCGAGGCGAAGTTCATCGAGAACCCGGCGATGGCGTACCGTGAGCTCGGGAAAACCGGGCTGCGGGTGAGCGTGATCGGGTTCGGCACGGAGTGGATGGAACGCCAGGACCAGGCGACCTGCACCGCGATCATGCGGCGCTGCGAGGAGAAGGGCGTCAACCTGTTCGACTGCTGGATGGGCAATCCGGGCGTGCGTGAACGCATCGGCGACGCGATGAAGGGACACCGCCGCCAGTGGATCATCCAGGGCCATGTCGGCTGCGTGTGGAAGGACGGACAGAACACGCGCACGCGCGACCTCGCGCTCTGCAGGCCCGCCTTCGAGGAGCTGCTGAAGCTCTTCCACACGGACTACATCGACATCGGGATGGTCCACTACATCGACACGCTCGAGGAGTGGGAGACGGTCTCGAAGGGCCCGTTCATGGCCTACATGAAGGAACTGCTCGCGGCCGGGAAGATCCGGCACGTCGGCCTCTCGACCCACAACCCGCTCGTCGGCATCGCCGCGGTGGAGAGCGGCCTCGTCGAGATGGTCATGTTCAGCGTGAACCCGGCCTACGACCTGCTGCCGCCGATCACCGAGTTCATGTCCTACTACAAGGGCGACGAGCGCTACGAGGGCAGGCTCGGCGGCATCGCGCCCGAACGCGCGCGGTTCTACCGCCTCTGCGAGGAGAAGGGCGTCGGCATCACCGTGATGAAGGCCTACGCGGGCGGCCGTCTCTTCGACGCGCAGCGCTCGCCGTTCAAGACCGCGCTCACGCCGACGCAGTGCATCCACTACGCGCTCACGCGTCCCGGCGTCGCCGCGGTGCTGCCCGGCTACGACACGGTCGAGCACGTCGACGCAGCCGTGCACTACTGCTCCGCCACCTCCGCCGAGAAGGACTACGCGACCGTGCTCGCGAAGGCGCCGCGCTGCGCGTACGACGGCGCGTGCACGTACTGCGGACACTGCGCGCCGTGCAAGAAGAAGATCGACATCGCGATGGTGAACAAGCTCTACGACCTCGCCTCGGCGCAGCCGACGGTGCCGGATTCGGTCCGCCAGCACTACCTCGCGCTGAAGCACCACGCGAGCGAATGCCAGGACTGCCACAACTGCGAGAAGCGCTGCCCGTTCCACGTGAAGGTCTCGGAGCGCATGAAGCTCGCCGCGAAGCTGTTCGGCATCTAGCCGCTCCTCCGCGAGCCGCGCGACGGGCCTTCTCCTGTTCGTAGTGGAACGGCCGTCGCTCGGCGTGGCGGCGGTCGAAGCCGGAGGGGATTTTGGTATACTTGTCCAGATGGACAGGTTTCTCGAGACGGGCGTGACGAGACGGGATGCGCTGGGCGGCGCGGGCGGGCTGTTCGGCGCGGAGGCGGCCGCGGACCTCGTCGCACACACGACGGAGCTCTACGTGAAGAAAGGCGGTGTGATCAGATGAACGAAGCGTGGAATGCAGGAACGGGCGTGACCCGGCGGACGGCGCTCGGCGGCGCGTTCGCGGCCGGCGTGTGCCTCGGCACGGAGGGGCTGTTCGCGGCGCCGGCCGCCGGCGAGGCGCAGATGCCCGGGCGGCCGTGGGCGAAGGATCCCCGGTACAGGCTGCCGCTGCTCGCCTTCGGCTGCGCGGACCGCTTCCCGCAGAAGCGGGGGCACGGCAAGAACTCCGTCGACTACGAATTCGCCGCGGAGCTCGTCGACTACGCGATGAAGCACGGCGTGAACTGGTTCGACACCGGCTATGTCTACCACGCGGGCGAGAGCGAGAAGTTCCTCGGCAAGACGCTCGTGAAGTATCCGCGCGAGAGCTACATCCTCTCGGACAAGATGCCGGCGTGGAAGTGCGACAGGAAGGAGGACATCGCGCGGATCTTCGAGGAGCAGCTCGCGCGCTGCCACACGGAGTACTTCGACTTCTACCTGCTCCACTCCATCGGCAGCAAGCCCGTCTACGAGAAGGTCTACAAGCAGTGGGGCGGCCTCGCCTACCTGCGCGAGCAGAAGGCGAAGGGGCGCATCCGCCACCTCGGCCTCTCGTTCCACGGCAAGAGCGACTTCCTCGAGGAGGTGCTGACGGAGAATCCGGACCTCGAGGTCTGCATGGTCATGCAGAACGCGATGGAGCACACGTGGAACAAGGACTCCCGGAAGTTCCCCGAGATCTGCGTGCGCCACGGTGTCTCCGTGCTCGTGATGGAGCCGCTCGCGGGCGGACGCGCGGCGGGCCTGCGCGGCAAGTCGATGGAGCCGCTGCTGAAGGTGCATCCGGAGGACACGCCGGCGAAGTGGGGTCTGCGCTACGCGGCGTCCCTGCCGGGCGTCGTCTGCCTGATGAGCGGCATGAACAAGCTCGCGCACCTGCAGGAGAACATCCGGACGCTCGGCGCGGCCTTCAAGCCGCTCGACGAGGCCGAGAAGAAGGCGTACGACGAGGCGATCGGCGTGTACATGAAGTACAAGTCCATCCCGTGCACGGGCTGCCGGTACTGCATGCCGTGCCCGTACGGGCTGCCGATTCCCGAGATCTTCGCCTGGTACAGCGAATGGGCGCAGAGCGGGCGGCTGCCGGCGGACGAGGGGCCGAACGACTCGCAGGACCTGCGCCGCCGCTTCCTCGCGTCCTACTACAACAAGTTCCCGTCGAAGACGCGGGCGGACCGCTGTCTCGGCTGCAAGAAGTGTCTCGTGTCGTGCCCGCAGTGGACGTTCCGCATCCCCGTGGAAATGGGGAGGATCGCGGACCTCGTCGCGCGCACGGAAAACGTCTATGTCCAGAAGGGCGGAGTGATTCGATGAAGATGCTCAAACTGGCGCGCGTCGCGGTGGCGGCGTGCATGTTCACGCTCGTCACGCTGTTCTTCCTCGGCTTCGGCGGCGGCTGCGGCCTGCTGGAGAAGGTCCAGGTCGTGCCGGCGCTGCTCGGCTGCGCGGTCGCGCCGCTGCTCGTCTGGGTTGTCGTCACGGTCCTGTTCGGACGGGTCTACTGCTCGATGGTCTGTCCGCTCGGCATCCTGCAGGACGTCCTGCTGCGGCTGGCGAAGCTGTGCGGACGCAAGCGCCTGCCCGGGCCGCGCCCGGAGCGTCCGCTCGTGCGCTGGGGCGCGCTCGCCGTCTTCGCGGTCCTCGTGCTGCTCGGCGCCGCCGCGCTCGCGTCCCTGCTCGACCCGTACGGCACCTACGGCCGCTTCGCGGCGCAGCTGCTGCAGCCCGCGGCCGAGTGGGTCAACAACGGCCTGGCGGACCTGCTGGGCGTGGAGGGCCCGGTCGTGCTCTTCAAGCGCGAGCTCTTCGTGCGCAGCGCGAGCGGCTTCGCCGTCGCGGCGAGCTCGCTCGTCCTGCTCGCGGGCCTCGTCGCGTGGAAGGGCCGCCTCGTCTGCAACACGGTGTGCCCCGTCGGCGCGCTGCTCGGCATGCTGGCGCAGCGGCCGGTGTTCCGCATCGCGATCGACCCGGAGAAGTGCGTGAAGTGCGGCCTCTGCTCGGGCGCGTGCAAGGCGCTCTGCCTCGACGGGCGGAACCAGGCCGTGGACGACTCGCGGTGCGTGCGCTGCTTCGACTGCCTCGGGACGTGCCCGAAGGGCGCGATCTCGTTCCGTCCGGCCGCGGACAAGACCGCGTACAGGGGCCGGCGCCGCTTCCTCGGCCTCGCGGGCGCCGGGGCCGTGGGCGGACTGTTGACCAGCCCGGGCGCGAACGCGTTCGGCGGGAACGCGCAGGCGCTGCCGCCGCCCGGCGCGGACGCGCGGAGCCTGCGGACGAAGTGCACGGCGTGCGGGCTCTGCGTGGCGCGGTGTCCGCAGCAGGTCCTCGCGCCGGCGGGCTTCTCGGAGTACGGCGTGACGGGCTTCATGCTGCCGAAGATGGACTTCTCGCGCGGGTTCTGCCGTCCCGACTGCACGGCGTGCGGCGCGGCGTGCCCGACCGGGGCGATTCCGCTGCTCGACCTCGCGCAGAAGAAGGCGGCGAAGATCGGCCTCGCGGCCTGGAACCGCGCGGCGTGCCTCGCCTGCACGGAGAAGATCCCGTGCGGACTCTGCGAACGGCGCTGCCCGCAGAAGGCGATCTCCCTCAAGAAGGAGAAGATCGGCGACAAGGAGGTCGAGATCCCCGTCGTCGATCCGGCGAAGTGCACGGGCTGCGGCGCCTGCGCGCACTACTGCCCGTCGCACGCGATGTCCGTGCGCCAGGCGCGGTAGCGGGCGAGTTCGGCCGCGGACTGCCTGAAGATCCAGGCGAGGACGGCCGCGTCGTCCAGCCAGCCGGCGACGGGGATGAAGTCGGGGACGATGTCCAGCGGCAGCGCGAGGTAGGCGAGGCCGCCCACGACGAGGGCGACCGTTCCCTTCGAGAGGCCCTTGTAGCGCCCCGTCGTGGCGTCCGCCACCATGTTGTAGGATGCCCGGATGTCGTCCATGAGGCCGGCGAAGGCGGAGACGTTCGCGACGGCCCCCAGGGTGCTGTCCTTCTCCCGGATGACGTCCTCCGGCTTCTTCTGGCTGACGAAGGACTGGTAGCTGTTGAGAATCTTGTCGAGGTCCATGGGGGACTATCCCTGCTGGGTGCGTGAAAGGTGTCCGGGAACGGCGGGGTCGAAGCGCAGCCCGAAGCGGGCGAGCTTCTTGCCGAAGGTGTCGCTGTAGTTGCGCCCCGCCTGCTCGCCGTAGAAGGCGCGTCCGGCGGCGGTGCGGTTCGGGGCGAGGCGGCAGGCGTCGAAGATCCGGCCGAGCTCGCGGCGTTCGAAGTCCGGCCGCCCGCGCCCGACGTCCGCGAGCAGCGCCTCCGCCGGGCCGGCGGGGGCCGCGGGCCGGCCCCCGATCCCGTCCAGCGTCTCGCGCATCGTGAACGCGGAGACGCGGGACCCCATGTCCTGGACGAGCAGCTTCACGCGCAGGCTCTGGAAGATGTGCAGGGCGTCCCGGTGGTTCCCGCTCCAGGCGTAGTCGCGGGCGAAGGCGTCGAAGGCGCGGCGGGCGTCGGCCGTGAGCGTCAGGCCGAACGCGCGGCAGTGGGTGGCGACGAGGTCGTCGAGGAAGAGCTGCCCGGTGCTGCTGCCCGCGAGGCGTTCGCGGAAGGACGGCAGCTTCAGGTGGCAGGCGTTGATGCGCCAGAGGAGGTCCCGGCGGAAGCCGCGGGCGCCATGGGACTCCTCCCAGAGGCGGGCGGCGGCGTCCAGGTCCGCGTTCGTGCCGAAGACGATCGTGCACGCCACGGTGCGGGGGATCGCCTCCGGCCCCGTGTCGCCGAGCCGGCGGAAGGTCCGTTCCTCCAGCGCCGTCAGCAGCTTGCCCTGCGTCTCGAGGGGGAGCTCGCCGACCTCGTCCAGGAAGAGGATGCCGGAGCCCGCGCTCTCGATCAGCCCGGTCCGGTCCGCGTCGCAGCCGGTGTAGGCGCCCCTGACGGCGCCGAACAGGAGGGCGTCCGCCAGGTCCGGCGTCAGCGAGGCGCAGTTGCCGGCCAGATAGGGGGTGGCGTCCGCCGCGGCGTCGGCGGGCCCGAACGGACGCGTCGGGTCGTCGTACCGCGCATCCCGCAGGGCGGGCAGACACTTGGCGAAGTAGGACTTGCCGGACCCCGTGGGGCCGGTGATCAGGATGTCGCGGGGAATGCCGGGTTCGCCCGCGTGGCGGAGGACGGTGCGGACCTTGTTCAGTTCGTTCTGAAGGGTCTCGCTCTCCGCGGCGAAGTGCCGGGTCCACAGTGGCGGACGGTCGCCCAGGAAGGCCTCGGCGAGCGAACGGCCCGCGGGCCAGGGGACGATTTCCGGCGGCTCGGTGGGAAGCAGGTAGAACTTCGGCCGCGCGGCGAGGTCCCCGGGCAGCGCCAGGCTGTCCGAGTGGATGTAGAAGACGGTGTCCGGCGCGGCCGCGCCGCGGCGGACGAACGCGGTCTCGTCCAGAACCTCGATGGCGCGCGGCCGGTCCCCGCGGGCGCGGCAGGCCGCGGCGAGCGCCTGCGCCTGCCGCCGGACCGCCTCCGCCCCGTCCGCGCAGACGATCCAGAGGGGACAGTCCCCCAGCTCCGCGCCGATGCGGACCAGGAAGCCGGCCAGGTCGTCCAGCCGCCGGGGGCCGTCCACCGCCAGCTCCTCCCGCAAGAGGCAGAGCAGGACGTCCGAGGGAACTGATTTCTCCGTATCCATATACAAATTATATGCCTTCTGTATATCGGATAGTATATCTCGTCGCGGATTCAGATGCAATGACAAATATCTTCTGCGACGGCGAAATATTTTCAGTTATTTGGAGTGGCATGCTTCGTGCTTGGGAACCGGCATCCGAACCATTGGAAACAAGGAGAACGAGATGAACAAGGACGACGTGCTGAACGGCTGGATGAACTGGGTGAAGGGCGTGAAGCCGGAGGCGGTGCTGAAGCGCCTGTCGGAGATGTGGCGCCAGATCGAGTCGACGGCGCCGTTGAAGCGCTTCGTGCGGAAGATCCGCCTGGCGTGGGGGATGGTGCGCGACACGCTGTCGGGCGACTACAAGGGGCTGTCGAAGGCGGACCTGCTGCTCATCGTGGCGGCGCTGGCGTATCTGGTGCTCGTGGTGGACATCGTGCCGGACTTCATTCCGGTGCTGGGCTGGATGGACGACTGCGTGGTGCTGGGCTGGGTCTTCCGGCGCGTCTCGGCGGAGCTGGCGCGCTACGAGGCGTACTGCCGGAAGACGGCGGGCTCCATCGAGGCCGAGTGCGTGGAAGCCGATGCGGAGGACGCGGATGCGTTCGACGGCGAATTCGACAACCTGTCGCACGGCGAGTGAACGGGAAAGGGCGGACGAAGTGAAGATTGTCCTGGGGGTGTTTCTGCTGGACCTGCTGCTCAAGCCGCCGGTCCTGCTGCTGCTGGGGTACGGCACCGGCTGGGTGGGCGCGGTCCTGCGCACGCTGCTCCTCGCCGAGGGCTTCGCCGCGCTGGTGGTCGTGGTCACCGTCCTCTACGCGCTCTGGTGCGACGACAAGTAGCGCCGCGCGCCAGAAAAAAACGCGGCCGGCTGTCATCGCCGGCCGCGTTTTGCATTCTCCCTGGACGGAGACGGCCCGATAATCCAGGAAACGAGGAACAAGGCGTTGACGATGTGGTATACTGGACAAGCATGTGGCAGAGGGTTTGGACGAAGGGGATTTTTCAATTCTTCGTGTAAGAATCCAATTCGGCCGTAGTAATCCCTATGAAGGGTTGACGATGAACCGACAATGATCAAGTTCTGCCAGGATGTTTAGAAGAACGACAAATCCGTTTGGGAAAGGCCTGAAATGGAGTTTTTGACGGCGCAGAGACTGGATTACAAACTTCTCGCGCATGTCGGGAACTTTGCCGCGGAAGGGGATATTCGACACGAACCTCTGATTGACCATCTTCGGTTGACGGGTAGGCTTGCTGCCGGATTCGCCTCCGCGTCGGGTCTGGCCAGGACGGCTGAACTGCTGGGGCGTATTCACGATTTGGGCAAGGCGTCGTCTGAATTCCAGGCATATATCCGCGCGGTTGGAGACTCCGATGAGACCGAAGACGGGAACTCCGCGGGGCAGAAGGGTCCAGATCACTCTACGGCGGGAGCGCGATGGCTTTTGTCGCGGGTGGAGTTTCCGCCTGGTGTGGGTGGTCTGCTGGGATATGCCGTGGCGGGACACCATGCAGGACTCCCGGATGGCAGAAGTGCATCTCATGCCTGCGAAGAATTCCGAATGACGAAGAAATCTATCTGCGAGTGGGAGCAGACTGCGATGGAAGTGCTTCCACCTGAGTTTCTCAAGGTGGATGGTCGCGCCGTTGTTTCTGAATTGGCGCAGACGGGCTTGCAGGACGAATTGGCGCTTGCAGGGCGGATCCGAATGGTGTTCTCGGCGTTAGTGGATGCCGACTTTCTGGCTACGGAGCGATTTGTGGATGCCGATCGCGCGCAGGCAAGGACAGTTGGGGCTCATGACATTGAGGCGCTGGAACGGCGACTGAACGCCTATCTGGAGCGCTTCGACGCGGATTGTCCACGAACCTCCGTAAACGATATCCGTCACGGCATCCGCGCCGCATGCCTGGGCGCTGCCGAGCAAAAGCCCGGGTTGTTCACGCTGGAGGTTCCGACGGGTGGCGGCAAGACACTTTCATCCATGGCTTTTGCCCTGAAACACGCCAGGATTCATGGCTTGCGCCGGGTCGTCTACGTCATTCCCTATACGAGCATCATCGAACAGAATGCAGAAGTCTTCAGGCGAATTTTCGGAGACGACGTGGTCCTGGAGCATCATGCGAATCGCGATCCCGAATACATGGGCGAACGGGCCCGGCTGCTGACAGAGAACTGGGATGCACCGATCATCGTCACAACCAATGTCCAGTTTTTCGAATCACTGTATTCAAATCGGCCGTCTCGCTGCCGGAAGTTGCACAATCTGGCAAAGTCGGTGATTGTTTTGGACGAAGCGCAGTCGCTTCCTGCGCCCTTTCTGCGTCCCTGTCTGCACGCGCTGGATGAACTCATGTGCAATGCTGGCTCCTCGGTGGTCATTTGCACGGCGACGGTCCCGGCGTTCTTCAAAGGGGACATGCGGCCGGTGGGGCGCAGAGGGCAGTCCTGGGATGGCCTGTCTGGAACCCGCGAGGGCCGACGCGACATCGTGGATGGGAGGGCGCTTGAGCGGGACCTCAATCGCGTGGCCGTCACGAGAGTCGAGGGGCGCCTGTCGGATGATGAACTTGCCGCATGGGTGGGGCGGGAATCGTCAGCGCTTGTCATTGTGAGCACGCGGCGTCACGCACGGCGGATCTACGAGAACCTGAAGAACGTCGCCGGGGGCGACGGAGTCTTTCACTTGAGTGCCCAGATGTGCCCGGCCCATCGCTTGGAAGTTCTGGAAAAGGTCAAGGCTCGACTCGGCGACGGGATGCGGTGTCTGCTGGTGTCCACGCAATTGATCGAGGCGGGCGTGGATGTGGACTTCCCGTGCGTCTATCGCGAGATTGCCGGATGCGATTCCATGGTGCAGGCTGCTGGTCGCTGTAATCGGGAGGGTCGCCTGGAATCGGGCCGCGTCATCCTGTTCGAAAGTTCCGAGCCGCATTCGGTGCCCCGAGGCGAGTTGACGGCTGCTGCGGACAAAGGACGCGAAGTCGTCTCCTTGCCGGAATTCCGGGATTCGGCGTTGTCTTCGCAGGCCGTTCGCCGTTACTTTCAGTTGCGCTACAACGACTTGGATGCAGTCGGCGGTCTGGATGCGCGAGACATTGAGGGCAAGTTCACCTGCACGGGGAACGATCCATATGGACTGGCCTTTAAATCCTGCGCAGAGGCATTCAAGCTCATTCCGGATGACGGATTGACAGTCTATGTCCCATATGGGGAACGGGGTCGTGCCCTCTGTGAGCAGCTTCGTGCTACATATGCCATTGGGGAAATTAAGAAGATCGTCAGGCTGTTGGGGCGGTATTCGGTCTCCATCCATGGATGCATGCCATGTGATCAAGACGGACGACCCTATGCGGAACTCGTCCATGACCGGTACTGGGTAGTGACGTCCCCGGAGCTGAACTATTCGCCTGAGTTCGGTCTGACGACTGAGCCGGTGGAACAATTGCTGGAAATCTAAGGAAAGGATGGTTATGTCGAGAGGAATCCGATTGCATGTGTGGGGCGCCAATGCTTTGTTCACGCGCCCCGAGATGAAGGCGGAACGCGTGTCCTATGACGTGATGACTCCGTCTGCGGCGCGGGCCATCGTGTCGTCGATCTACTGGAAACCGCAGATAGAATGGGTTATTGACCGTATTCACGTCCTGAAACCGATCCGTTTCATGTCCGTGCGGCGGAACGAGGTCTCCGCCAAGGCGGTGAACCCGAAGTCCGAGGCACTGACCGGGAATGAAGTCGACCGAATGGGAATCGACATCGTAGAGGACCGCCAGCAGCGGGCTTCGTTGCTGCTGGTCGACGTGGGCTATGTCATCGATGCGCATTTCAACGTGCTGAAGCCGACAGTAGAGAAGAACGGACCGGCTTTGTCCGCGAGCGAGTGCGAGGCGAAGCACATTTCGATGTTCAACCGCCGTGCCCGCGCAGGTCAGTGTTTCCGCATGCCCTATTTCGGTTGCCGTGAATTTCCCGTCTCGTTCGAATTGATTGAAGAAGGAGTGCCTCTTCCGCCCTGTGAGCTTCCCGCCGACCAGCGCAACAAAGACTTCGGCTTCATGTTCCACGACTTCGTCTACCGGGAGGACAAGAAGGGATCCGTCATCGAGTCGAACGGCGGGCGCCATCTGGTCGCGGAGGCGCGTTTCTTCCGCGCGGTGGCGAAGGATGGCGTGATCGACGTCCCGCCGTTGACGGGAGAGGAGGTGCGGGCATGATTCTCTCTGAACTGGTTGACCTGTACGACCGTCTTTCAGCGGACGATGAATTCGCAAGTCGTCTGCCGCGCATGGGGATGAGCACGCAGAACATCGTGTTCTACGTTGTCCTTACACCGGAGGGAAAACTCTTCGATGTGCAGGATGCCCGTGTGGCCGAGACGTTGCCGCCCAAGAAGAAAGGCGGAACTCCTGTCCAGAAGCTTGTCCCGCGCAAAATGATTGTTCCCGGATCCGCCCATCCTTCCGGTTCGGCCCCCACGCCCCGGTTCCTTTGGGATCAACCTGCCTACCTGTTCGGCTATTCTGAGAAGGGAGGGAAGGATGATGCCAAGGCCAGGGAGAAGCTGTTCCCCGCATATCGGGACTACCACCGTGAGATTCTGGAGAAGTACGGCATCGCCGATGGCGGTTTCCGGGCCGTGGTCAGGTTCCTCGAAAGCTGGGATCCGGGCGCGGTGCCCGATGACCTGAAGAAGAAGATTGCGTCCTTCGGCCCTGGATTTGGCTTGTTCCGCATCCAGGGTGCGGCGGGTTTTGTCTATGAAGCGCCGGAAGTCGTTGCTGCGTGGAGGAACGAGAATGCGGAGCAGTCGGCGGCACGATTTGATCAACTTGGAGATTGTTTGGTGACGGGGAAGAAAAATGTACCGATTGTGCCCGTCATTGATACGAAGGTCAAGTTGCAAACTAAAACACCTGGGGGCTGTGCGATCGTGTCTTTCAATGATTCCGCGTACGAGTCGTACGGGAAATCACAGACTCTCAACGCGCCGATTTCGGAGGAGGCCGGGTTCAAGGCCTGCAATGCCCTCAATATGCTACTGGACGATGAGCGGTTCCATGTCAAGGTCGGCGGCACGACGGTCGTCTTCTGGACGGGCCGTAAGACGCAGACGGAAAGCCTGCTGGGACTGTTGTTCGGTGGCGGATTCGCGGAGTCGGCGACGGACGAGACGCTCGCGGAGAAGCTGCGCGTACTGTGGCAGATTGTCGGCCGCGCGGGCGACCCCGACCTGTCAGAAATCGGGGACGACGTGTCGACGCCGTTCTACATGCTGGGCATCGAGCCCAATGCGGCGCGCATTATCGTCCGGTTCTGGCATGAATCCACTTTGGGCGACCTGATCCTCAAGCTCAGGCGCCATCACGAGGACATGGCCATCGCCAAGACCTATGAGAACGACCCGGAGCACCTGCCCCTGTGGCAGATTGTCCGCCAGACGGCCCGGGACGCGGACGGGGTTCCGCCTCTGCTCGCCGGTGCGCTTCTCCGCTCCGTGATCGAGGGCCTGCCCTATCCGGCCTCGCTCTACCAGCTTGTGCTGAACCGCATCCACGTGAGCCATCGCGACGCGAATGGCAAGTATCGGGTCGGAGGCAAGGTCTCCTACGCACAGGCGGCCGTGGTCAAGGGATATCTAAAACGAAATAAGCAAAAAGGAGAAATTGAAATGAGTCTTGATGTTTCAAACAAGGCGCCCGCGTACTTGCTGGGACGCTTGTTCGCGACGCTCGAGAAGACCCAGGGAGAGGCCCAGGGGGACCTGAACGCGGGTGTCGGGGACAAATACTATTCTTCGGCCTCCGCGACGCCCAAGGTCGTCTTTCCGACGCTGCTCGACCTCTTCCGCAAGCATCTCAAGAAGCTCTCGGGCGACAAGAAGGGGCTGGCCGTGGTGCGCGAGAAGCTGGTCGGAGAGATCCTCGATGGCATTGACGCGGCCGCGGGTTTCCCGGCCAGTCTCTCACTGGAGGACCGCGGAGTTTTCGCTCTCGGCTACTACCACCAGATGCGCAGTTTCTTCGCCAAGAAAGACGGCGGGGAGCAGGATCGGTGATTTAACAATAAAGGAAAGGTACAGGAAATGTCTCTCAGCAATCGTTATGAATTCGTGCTCCTGTTTGATGTCAAGGACGGGAATCCCAATGGCGATCCCGACGCTGGCAACCTGCCGCGCGTGGACGCCGAGACGAACCAGGGTCTGGTCACGGATGTCTGCCTCAAGCGCAAGATCCGCAATTTCGTGAACCTGGCGAAGAAGGATCAGCCCGGATTCGACATCTACGTGGCGGAGAAGGCCGTGCTCGCACTGCAGCAGAAGAAGGCCTACACCGCGCTCAATCTCGAGAACAAGCCGGAGCACGCGTCGAAGGCAAAGGCCTGGATGTGCCAGAACTTCTTCGATGTTCGTGCGTTCGGTGCCGTGATGGGATTGAAGGAATACAACTGCGGTCAGGTTCGTGGTCCGGTCCAGATGACGTTCGCGCGGTCCGTGGACCCTGTGCTGGCGAGCGAGCACGCCATCACCCGCATGGCGGTGGCGACGGAGAAGGAGGCGAAGGACCAGTCTGGTGACAACCGGACCATGGGCCGGAAGTTCACCATCCCCTACGCCCTCTACCGCGAGAACGGTTTTTTGAATCCCTTCTTCGCCGCCGACACGGGATTCTCCGACGCGGATGCGGAATTCTTCTTCGATGCTTTGAAGCGGATGTTCGACTTCGATCGTTCGGCCGCCCGCGGGCTGATGTCCTCGCAGAAGCTGATCGTCTTCAAGCACGCTTCCCAGCTTGGCAATGCCCCGGCCCACGTCCTCTTTGATGCGGTGAAGGTCGTGAAGAAGCCCGGCATCGAATACCCGCGGTCCTTCTCCGACTACGAGGTGTCCATCGACCGTTCCGCCATTCCGGCAGGCGTCGAAGTAATCGAGTTGTAAGGAGTCGACAGGGCGGCCCCCGGTCGGTTTGCGCCTGCCGGGGTGTCAGCTGGGGCTGCCTGCGTGTCAGGGGTACCCATGGGAGGTCTCGATGAATGACGCCGATGATGAATTCGTGATGCTCAGTGCGTTGCAGCACTATCTGTTCTGCCCCCGGCAATGCGCACTGATTCACGTCGAAGGCGCCTGGTCGGAGAACTTCCTTACGGCGACGGGGCGCGTGCTCCATGAACGGGTGGACCGACAGGGCGCCGAGACCCGGAAGGACATGCATCTGGCGACCTCGCTACGCCTCGTGTCGAAGCGGATCGGGGTAATGGGGGTCGCCGACAAGGTAGAATTCCTTCGGGTCGAGTCGCCTGTAGATTCCGATGGCCGTGTCATTGCCGCATGCCTTCCAAAGCGGACGGGATACTGGCGACCACATCCTGTCGAATACAAAAGGGGGCGTCCCAAGGAGCATCGGGCCGACGAGGTGCAGTTGTGCGGGCAGGCGTTGTGCCTGGAGGAGATGCTCGGGGTGGTGATTCCATGCGGGGACCTTTTCTATGGCGAGACGAGACGACGAGTTGAGGTCGTCTTTGACGCTGATCTCCGTCTGCTTACGGAAAACGTAACCGCACGAGTCAGGGAAATCGTTTCCAGTGGGGAGACCCCTCCGCCGATTGTCGGGAAAAAGTGCGAGGCTTGTTCGTTGAAGGAGATTTGCCGTCCAGAAGAGACATCTACAGGACGCTCCGCCCGCCGCTGGCTGGAGAAACAACTGGACGAGGTGCTGAACGGATGAGAAAGTTGCTTAACACGCTTTACGTGACCAAGCCTGAGGCCTATCTGCACAAGGAAGGCGAGACGGTTGCCGTGGACATCGAGAAGAAGACGGTTCTCCGGTTGCCCATCCACACAATCGAGGGGATTGTGACATTCGGAAACGTCATGGTTAGTCCCTACTTGTTCAACTTGTGCGCTGCGCGGGGTGTCTGCGTTTCCATGCTGAGCGAACATGGTCGCTTTCTGGCCCGTGTGGAGGGCCCCGTCTCGGGAAATGTGATGTTGAGAATGGCCCAGATGCGGGCGCATGAATCCCCTGCCCAGAAGGGGGAACTGGCACGGAACTTCGTCATAGGCAAGATTTGCAACTGCCGTACGGTGTTGCAGCGCCGGCTGCGCGATCACGGAGAAACGCCTGCGTTGAAAGAAGTGGAGGCACTGCATAAGGACGTTCTCCGCCGATTGAGGGTGTCACCCCCGGAGACGGTTCGGATCCGAGGACTCGAAGGGGAGGCTGCTGCAGCCTATTTCGGGGCTTTCAATGATCTCCTTGTGTCACAGCGGGAGGAATTCAAGATCACAACGCGGAGTCGCCGACCGCCACTTGACCCCATGAATGCACTCCTGTCCTTCCTCTATACGCTTCTGGCCCACGAATGCCGCGGAGCACTGGAGGGCGTTGGCCTGGATCCTCAAATCGGGTTCCTACACGAGCTACGCCCAGGCCGTCCAGGACTCGCATTGGACTTGATGGAAGAGTTTCGAACAGTATTGGCCGACCGAGTGGCCCTTTCGCTCGTCAATTTGAAGCAGGTGAGTGCAAGGGACTTTACGACAACGGACAGCGGAGCCGTGATTTTATCAGATGACGCGAGGAAGACCGTGTTGACAGTCTGGCAGAAGAGGAAGCAGGAGATCGTTCGCCATCCGTTTCTCGACGAACAGATCCCGCTGGGGCTCTTGCCGCATGCGCAGGCGCTACTCCTGGCTCGTTACCTGCGTGGGGATTTGGACGCGTACCCACCTTTCATGCTGAAGTGAGGTCATGCCCATGCTGATGCTTGTGAGCTATGATGTGAGCACGGTGAATGCGGCGGGGCGCCGTCGGTTGCACCGGGTGGCGAAGGTCTGCGAGAACTGGGGAATCCGAGTGCAGAACTCGGTGTTCGAGTGTCATGTCGACAGCTCGCAATGGGTCGTCTTGAAGAGTCAGCTCCTTTCGATCTGCGAACTGGCTACGGACAGCCTTCGCTTCTATAATCTCGGGAACAACTATACAGGGAAGACAGAGCACTACGGTGCCAGGGAGACAGTCGATCCCAAGACCGACACGTTGATCGTCTAGCCGCGAACTCCGTCCGCGAACCTTGAGCTCACACGTGGCGGCAGAGAGGTTCGCGGGAAATCTCGGCCTTGCTCTTTGACTCGTCGATCGTAAAAGAAGTTTATCATCGGTCTTTGTGCGCAGATGTGATACTATATTGGCGTCTCGCGCAATGTAGATGTTGGTCGAGATGGCGGTATTTGAAAGAAAACCGCGGTCGCCCCCCACGCGGGGGCGTGAATTGAAACTCCGGCGGAGATCTGCGCGCAGACGTCGCGGAT
>JAEDMN010000218.1 GCA_016302985.1 Kiritimatiellia bacterium
CCGAGACCGCGCCCGCGGAACCGGCCGCCCCGGCCGAGGCCCCCGTGGCCGAATGAGGTTCCCGCGAACCGCTCCTTCAACATCAACAATCGAACTGATCAGATTATTCCATGAGACTGCCAATCAGCTGGCTGAACGAATTCGTCGAAGTGTCGGACATCCCCGTGCAGGAGCTCGCCGAGCGCCTGACGCGCAGCGGACTGCAGGTGGAGGCCATCGAAACCGTCGGCGCCGAGCCCCTCGGCGACCTCTTCGTGGTCGGCGAGGTCCTGACGTGCGAGCTCATCGAGGGCACGCACCTGCACAAGACGACGGTCACGGACGGCAAGGAGACGGTGCAGGTCGTCTGCGGCGCGCCGAACTGCCGCGTCGGCGTGAAGAGCGCGTTCGCCAAGATCGGCGCCGTCGGGCCCGACAACAGCTTCAAGATCAAGAAGGGCAAGCTCCGCGGCGTCGAGTCGTGCGGCATGCTCTGCTCCTCCGCGGAGCTGAAGCTGCCCGGCGGCAACCACGACGGCATCATGGAATTCCCGCCCGAAACACCGAACGGCGCGTTCGTGCGCGACGTGATCGGCACGGAGAAGCCCGAGACGGTCTTCGACATCGAGGTGACCTGGAACCGTCCCGACGCGCTCAGCGTGATCGGTCTGGCCCGCGAGTTCGGCGCCGTGCTGAAGCGCCCCGTGAAGCTGCCGGCGGTCGACTTCGCCGAGAGCGACACCGACGTGAACGACGAGGTCAAGGTCGTCGTCGAGAACCCGGTCCGCTGCCCGCGCTACACGGCGCGCGTCGTGACGAGCGTGCAGGACGGCCCGTCCCCCGACTTCATGGCCCGCCGCCTCGAGGCGTGCGGCGTGCGCTCCCTCGGCCTGCTCGTCGACGTCACGAACTACGTGATGCTCGAGTGCGGCCAGCCGATGCACGCGTTTGACTACAAGACGCTCGCGCAGGGCACGATCGTCGTGCGCGACGCGAAGCCGGGCGAGACGATCAAGACGCTCGACGGCGTGGAGCGCAAGCTCGATCCGTCGATGCTCGTGATCGCGGACGCCGAGAAGCCGAGCGCGGTCGCCGGCGTGATGGGCGGCGAAGGCAGCGAAATCGCCCCTGGCACGACGCGCGTGCTGATCGAGAGCGCGCTGTTCGAGCCCGACTCCACGAAGAGCACGGCCACGGCGCTCGGCCTTGCGACCGAGGCCAGCTACCGCTACATCCGCGGCGTGGACAAGGACCTGGCCGACTGGGCCAGCCGCCGCGCCTGCCATCTGCTGCAGAAGTACGGCAACGCCGTCGTCGCGAAGGGCGTCGTGGACGCCGACAGCCGCGTGCAGCCGCTCAACGCGGACGTGACGCTCGACTTCGCGCGCGCCCGCAGCCTGATCGGCATCGAGATCGGCAACGACGCGATGGTGTACATCCTCCAGTCGCTCGGCCTCGTCTGCCGCGAAGCTGGCCCGTACGCCGCGAAGACATCCGTCTCCTTCGGCATCCCCAGCTGGCGCTGGGACCTCTCCCTCGAGGCCGACCTCGTCGAGGAGATCGCCCGCCTCTACGGGCTGGACAACATCCCGGACACGATGCCGAGCGCCCCGAGCGTCTCGCCGCTGTCCGACGCCCCGTTCCGCGCCAAGGAGAAGGTCCGCGCGACCTGCCTCTCCCTGGGCTTCACCGAGGGCATGCACTACTCCTTCCTTTCCGCGGGCGAACTCGACCAGTTCGATGGCCGCCCCGAGACGAAGGCGCTCCGCCTGGCCCTGCCGGATCCGGTCAGCGCCGAGTATGGCGTCCTCCGCGACTCGCTGCTGCCGCAGCTCATGGCCTCCCTCGGCCGCAATGCGACGCACCAGCTCGAGACGGCGCAGCTCTTCGAGCTTGGCCGCGTCTTTGGGCGCGCCAAGGACGGCAAGCCGTTCGAGGCGGACCGCCTCGCCCTCGGCTTCACCGGCCCGGTCGGCCGCGGCGCCCTGGACCGCCGCCGCGCGGTCACGGTCGAGGAGGCGCTGCTGTGGATGAAGGGCGCCGTCGAGCGCCTGGCCGCCTGCCTGCACGTCGCCCGCCTGGAGTTCCGCCCCGCCGAGCACCCGGCCTTCGCGGCCGGCGCCGCGCTCGAGATCCGCGCCTATGGACGCCCCTGCGGCGTGATGGGCGTGCTCTCCGCGAAGCTTCGCCATCCGTTCCGACTGACGACGCAGATGGCGCTGGCCGAGATCGACGTCGAGCCGCTGCTGAAGCGCTTCGACTCGGCGGGCAAGGTCTCGCCCGTCCCCGCGTTCCCGATGGTCAAGCGCGACATCGCGTTCGTGGCCGGCGAGGGCGTTACGCACGAGGCCGTCGAGAAGTGCATCCGCAAGGCCGCCCCCGCGGAGCTGATCGGCGTTTCGCTGTTCGACATCTTCACGTCAAAGGACATCGGCAAGGGCCGTCGCTCCTTCGCCTACTCGCTTGCGTTCCGCGCCGCGGACCGCACGCTGACCGACGACGAGGTGAACCGCGGGTTCACGCGGATCGTCGAGGCGCTGAAGTCGACGCTCAAGGTCGAGGTCCGCGACAACTGATCTTTCACATCGTGGGCCCTGGCTTGCACGCGGACTTGGCAGTGTATTTCTCTGACCTTCGTTTTTGGACGGGAGTCTAAAGCCCATGGCGTGTGCGTCATGGGTGGGGACACCCACTTGGGACTTTAGGTTCCAGGGATTCTGTGCTACGGCAACCCGGGGTCTTTTGTTTGCAGGGAAGAAAGGCAAGGCGCCTGTTGGCGCCCGGAAAGAGGACTGAATGAGAAGCTTGGTACTGTGTGCGACGGCGGCGATGTCCGTCCTGGCGGCCTTCGCCGCCCCGCGGTTCGAGAAGGTTCCGGACCAGGCGCTGGAACTTCTGAAGGGCGCGCGCAGCAAATCGGTCTCGTCCGGGTTCCTCTTTGTCAACGGGCACTACGTCAAGCCATCCTACCGCGTCTCGCGCATGGGTACCGCGATCTTCGTGAACGACGTGCAGATCACCGGCCAGGTTGTACCGTGGGCGTCCTTCCTCGCGACGCAGGACGGCTACGTCCCCCCCGCGAAGCCCGCCGCAGCCCCGGCCCCGAAGAAAAAGGCCGAGAAGAGCGTGGACGACCTCTTCGACGACGCGCCGGCGGAAAGCCCCGCAGCGGAGGAGAAGCCCGCGGAAGAGGCCGAGGGGCCCGTCGCCTTCTCCCCGAATGCGAAGAGCGGTGCGCTGCTCAAGAAGGTCGACGAAGCCCGCATCGAGACCCGCCGCCGCCTCCGCGACGGGTATGTCTGCTTCTACGGTTCCCGCTATGCGCGCGTGCTCGTCGAACCGCGGATCGCGAGGGGGCTGCTCGACGTGCTGCCCGAGGCGATGCGGGACGCGAAGAACGGCGCCGCGCTGGCGGCTGCCCTGCGCCAGAAGGGGTATCCGTTCATGGGCCGCGAGCTCTGCGAAGACCTCGTCGAAAACCGCGCGGACTACCTCGAGATCGTCCGCCGCCGCGAATCGATCAAGGAAGACGAACGTCTGGGGTTGACCCGGTGAGCACGGCTTTCGCAAGACTGGCTCGGACCCTGGCGGACCTGAAGCAGCCCGCGGCCATCGAACGGTTCCTGCTGGAGGTGATGACCCCCGGCGAGGTGCATGACCTCGGATTGCGTTGGGAGCTGGTCGAACTGCTCGTCGAGGGGGTTTCCCAGCGGCAGATCGCCTCGCGCCTGGGCATCTCGCTCTGCAAGATCACCCGCGGGGCGAAGATCCTCAAGAAGAAGAACGGCGTCGTCTCCGGCGTCTTCGCGAAGAAGACCCCGGCGGCGAAGAAGACCCCGGCGGCGAAGACGGCTCCGAAGTCTGTGAAGACGGCGGCCGCGAAGCCAGTGAGGACGGACGCCGCGAAGGCCGCGAAGGCCGGTGCCGCGAAGTCCGCGAAGGCCGGCGCCGCGAAGGCCGGCGCCCCGGCGCCTGCGAAGAAGCCCGTGAAGAAGGTGGTTGAGAAGCATGGAACTCGCGTCCCCGGCAAATCCAAAAATCAAGTACGTCGTTAAGCTCCGCAGCTGCTCCGTCCGCGAGGAGTCCGGCGAGATGATCGTCGAAGGCTTTCGCGAATGCCGCCGCGCGCTCGACAACGGCTACCGTCCGCATGCGATCTTCCACTGCCCGGACCTCTGGCTCAAGAACGAGAACGAGCCCGCCCTCGTGGCGGACTGCGTGAAGCTCGGCGCCGAGGAATACCGCTGTTCGAAGGCCGCCTTCCTCAAGATGGCCTACAAGGACCGACCCGACGGCCTGCTGATGGTGGGCCCCCATGTCTCCCGGAAGCTTGACGCGCTCGAGCTGCCGCCGAACGCGCTGGTGATCGTCACCGAGGCCATCGAGAAGCCGGGCAACCTCGGCACGATCCTCCGCAGCGCGGACGCCGCCCATGCGAGCGCCGTGATCGTCTGCGACCGCACGACCGACATCCACAACCCGAACGTCGTGCGCGCCTCGACGGGCACGATGTTCTCGGTTCCGATCGTGGAGGCGACGAGCGAGGAGGCGCTGGCCTGGCTCAAGGCGAAGGGCTTTCGCATCCTCGCCGCCACGCCGCATGCCGAGAAGCTGCACTTCGAAGTCGACCTCACGGGCAATGTCGCCCTGGCCGTCGGCGCCGAGCAGTACGGCCTGACCGCGAAGTGGATGGACAACGCCGACCTGCGCGTGCGCATCCCGATGCTCGGCCTCGCGGATTCGCTGAACGTGAGCGCGGCGACCACGATCCTCGTCTACGAGGCCGTGCGCCAGCGCCTTGCGGCCGGCATCGACAAGGTCCCCGATTTCGTCCCGTGGCATGGCGAAGGGCGCCATGACCACTGAGATTTGGTATAATATCACCCATCGATGCATCAGGAAGCGGACGCGGTCGTCGCGTGCGCGCCAACCGAGCGGAAACGCCACGGTGGTTGGGGCTGATCCCCGGATGCGCTTAGCAAGTACTAAGAAAGAGAGAGCACGAACATGACGAAACATGCCTCCCGGCACGTTTTCACTTCCGAGTCGGTTTCGGAAGGCCATCCCGACAAGGTCGCGGACCAGATTTCCGACGCGATCCTCGACGCCTGCATGGCGGGCGACCCCCACGCGCACGTCGGCTGCGAGACGATGGTGGGCCCCAACCTCGTCGTCAACATGGGCGAGATCACGGCCAAGGGCTACGAGCGGGTCAATCCCCAGGCCATCGCCCGCGAAGTCGTGAAGGACATCGGCTACGACCGCGCCGAAGAGGGCTTTTGCTGGAACACGTTCAACTACGTCAGCGCGCTGCACGGGCAGAGCCCGGACATCGCCCAGGGCGTGAACCGCGCCAAGGCCGAGAAGCAGGGCGCCGGCGACCAGGGCATGATGTTCGGCTACGCGACGAACGAGACG
>JAEDMN010000219.1 GCA_016302985.1 Kiritimatiellia bacterium
TTGGCTGCCAGGTCATCTCGATCGGCAACGTCACGGCGGGCGGCACGGGCAAGACCCCGGTCACGGAGAAGTTCGCGCGCGAGCTCACGGCCGCGGGGCGCAAGGTCGCGATCCTCTCGCGCGGCTACCGCCGCAAGGAGAAGCCGTGGTGGCAGCGCATGTTCTCGGACGTGATCGAGCCGCCGCTCGTCGTCTCGGACGGCAAGCGCATCCGCCTCGACGCCGCGACGGGCGGCGACGAGCCCTACATGCTCGCGGCCAACCTGCCGGGCGTCTGCGTGATCGTGGACCGCAATCGCGTGAAGGCCGGCCGCTACGCGATCAAGCGCTTCGGCTGCGACACGCTCATCCTCGACGACGGCTTCCAGTACCAGCGCCTCCGGCACTCGCTCGAGGTCGTGCTCGTCGACAAGACGAACCCCTTCGGCAACGGCAACATGCTGCCGCGCGGCGTGCTGCGCGAACCGGCGAAGCACATCGCCCGCGCGGACTTCATCTTCATCACGAAGTCCGACGGGAAGACGGAGGACGTCGTCCGCCAGATCCGCGAATTCAACCAGAAGGCCGAGATCATCGAGTGCCGCCACGCGCCGCGCCTGCTGAAGGATGTCTGGAGCCGCGAGGAGCTGCCGCTTGACTGGCTGAAGGGCAAGACGCTCACCACCCTTTCCGGCATCGCCGTGCCGCAGGGTTTCGAGGACTCGCTTCGCAAGCTCGGCGCGCGCGTGATCTGGTGTGAGCGCTACGCGGACCACCACCGCTACGACTCCTCCGAGATCCTCTACGCGTTGAACAAGACGGCCGACCTGCACGCGGACGCGCTGATCACGACCGAGAAGGACGCCGTCCGTTTCCCGCGCTTCGAGACGACGCCCGTCCCGTGCTACTACCTGCGCGTCGACATCGAGATCCTCCGCGGCGCCGAGAACTTCACGACTGCAGTCAACCACATCTGCAACCGTAAGGCGAAGGCGTGATGGGCGGCGGCATCCTGAAGAACACCGCGGTGGTCGCGGTGCTGACGGCGTGCTCGCGCGTGCTCGGGCTCGTGCGCGAGATGTTCCAGAGCCGGCTGATCGGCGCGGGCGTCGAGCAGAGCGCGTTCGCCGTCGCGTTCGCGATTCCGAACATGGCGCGGCGCATGTTCGGCGAGGGCGCGCTGACGGCCGCGTTCGTGCCGGTGTTCAAGGACGCGCTCGCCGCGGACGCGGCGCTGAAGCAGGCGCAGCGGCTCGCGCGTGCGGTGATGACGATGTCCCTGCTCATGCTCGCGGCGGGCGTGCTGCTCGCATGGACGGGGATCTCGGGCGCGCTCTGGCTGAACGACGCGCACGCGCTCGGACTCTCCGAGAAGTGGCTCCTCACCTTGCGCAACGTGCGCGTGCTGATCCCGTACATGCTCTTCATCTGCGGCGCGGCGTTCGGCATGGGCGTGCTGAATGCGTTCGGGCGCTTCGCGGCCGCGGCGCTGATGCCGAGCATCCTGAACCTCGTGTGGATCGCCGCGCTGGCGGCGCTCTGCTTCTGTCCGGGCCTCGCCGTCCATGCGCGCGTCACGGTGGTCTGCGCCGCGATCCTCGTCGCCGGCTTCCTGCAGATGGCGTTCATGCTGAACGCGATGCGGAAGAAGGGCGTCTCGCCGCTGCCGTCCTTCCAGGGCTGGCGGGACGAGAAGACGCGGCTCGTCTGGCGCAACATGGCGATCGGGTGCCTGGGCGCCGGCGCGGTGCAGGTGAACTACATGCTCGACCAGGTACTCGCGCTGAAGGCGAGCGACTGGGCCGCGGGCGCAATCGGCTACGCGGACCGCCTGATGGAGCTGCCGCTCGGCATCGTCGGCACGGCCTTCGGTACGGTGCTGCTGCCGACGTTCGCGGGCCGCTTCGCGAAGGACGACGTGGACGGTGCGCGCGACGCGTTCGTCTCGTCCGCGCGCAACATGCTGCTCGTCGTGATCCCCGCGGCGGCGGCGCTCGTCGCGCTCGCGCCGGAGCTCACGCGGCTCGTCTACCACGGCGGCCGCTTCGACGACGTGGCCGTGACGCGCGTCTCGCGCGCGGTCGCGTGCTATTCGCTGGGACTCTGCTTCTTCTGCCTGCAGAAGACGCTCACGCCGTGGTTCCAGGCGCAGAAGGACCTGAAGACGCCGCTGAAGGTGTCCGTGCGGATGGTTTTCCTCAACGCGGCGCTGAACGTCGCGGCGGTCTTCGGCCTGCCCGTCGAATGGCGGCACGTGGGTCTTGCCGCGTCGACCGTCGTGTGCGCGGGGATCTCGTGCGCGTGGCTGGCCGTCGAGGCGCGGCGCCGGAACGGCGCGCTCGGATGGACGAAGCTGTTCCGTCCCGTGGGGCTGATGGTGGCTGCGAGCGCGGCGATGACTGCGGCGCTCGTCGGACTCAAGGCCGTCCTGCCTGGCGTCCTGCCGGCGGGAACCCCGGGACAGGTTCTCGCGATGGCGGCTTTCGTCGTCGCCGGCGCGGTCGTCTACTTCGGCGTGTTCGCCGTCTGCGGCCGCGACGTGCTGCGCGGCCTCGTCCGCGACTTCCGTCGGCGGTAGCCGACTCCAATCCAACCCGTCCCACCCGTCTCACCCGTCCCATGGCCCTGTGGCGGCCCCACAAGGCTGGGTTGCGCGCCGGCCCCCGGCGCGCTTCATTTCAATCGATGGACTGGCGCCTTGGCCTGGACTTGACGATGCCGCACGCCCGGGAAAGTGTGAAGTTGTAGTCGGGTTGATTTTACTTCACACTTTCATTGGAAAATTGGAAAGTGTGAAGAGTCGTGGAAGGATGGAGCACTTCACACTTTTACATCAGGAAAGAAAGTGTGAAGTTGCTGTTGACGGGATAGGGGGTGTTTAGGATAATAAAAAAATGCTGGTTGCTGGATTCAATCAAAGGTCACGGGCCCACGCGTTTGACTTCCTGGTTCCCGCGAGCCGTCTGATCGGGAGGTGACCGATGCCTGGAAGACATGTTGCAGTGTTTCTGGTTCTGCTTGCCGGCGGCCTGTGGGCGGCGGGGCCGCGGATCGCGGAGAACGGCGTCGCGAAGGCGGCGATCGTGGTGCCCGACGCGGCGACGGCGGTCGAGCGGCGTGCGGCGGCGGAGCTGGCGGACGGACTGAAGCGCGTGACGGGGGCGACGTTCGCGGTGTGCCCGGAGTCCGCCGAGCCGGCGTGCACGCGGCTGCTCGTCGGCGCGACGAAGGCGTCCGCGAATCTGCGGAAGGGGAAGACGTGGGCGTTCGACGAGGTGCTGGTCGCGCGCGCGCCGGGGGGCCTGGTGCTCGACGGCCATGCCGAGCGCGGTCCGCTCTACGCCGTGAACGCGTTCCTCGAACGCCATCTCGGCGTCCGCTGGTGGACGTCGACCGAGGCGACGTACCCGCATGCCGACGCGCCGGTGCTGCCGGAGGCGGACTATTCGCACACGCCGCCGTTCAAGTACCGCGAGGCGTACTACCTCGACGCGTTCGACCCGCTCTTCAAGGTCCGCGCGCACGTCAACTACACGTCGCTCGCGCGCTACGAGATCGTGAAGAACCGCCGCATCCCGGCGGATCTCGGCGGCGACTACGGCCTCTACTTCTTCGAGGGACGCAAGTCGGCCTACCACTCCTTCTTCGAGGTGCTGCCGCCGAAGACGCACTTCGACGCGCATCCCGAGTGGTACTCGCTGGTGAAGGGGAAGCGCCAGGCGAAGCAGCTCTGCCTGACGAACGCGGAGATGAAGAAGGCGTTCATCGCGGAGCTGCTGCGGCGTCTGCGCGCGGCCCCCGACACGAACTTCATCCAGGTCAGCCAGAACGACTGGCACGGGGCGTGTGCGTGCGACGCGTGCCGCGCGGTCGAGGCGGAGGAGGGCGGCGCGCACGCGGGGCCGCTGCTGCGCTTCGTGAACGACGTCGCCGAAGCCGTCGAGCGGGAGTTCCACGAGGTGCGCGTCGACACGTTCGCGTACCAGTACACGCGGAAGGCGCCGGCGAAGACACGTCCGCGGAAGAACGTCGTCGTGCGCCTCTGCGACATCGAGTGCGCGTTCAACCGTCCGCTCGGCGAGCTGGACTGCAACAAGGCGTTCCTCGCGGACCTCGCGGAGTGGAAGCGGGTCGCGCCCGGCCAGCTGTTCATCTGGGACTACACCGTCGACTTCTGGAGTTCCATGCTGCCGCATCCGAATCTCCCCGTGCTCGCGCCGAACGTGCGCGCGTTCGCGGACGCCGGGGCGGTGGGCGTGTTCGAGCAGGGGGACGCGACGTGCGCGGCCGGCGAGTTCGCGCCGCTCAAGTTCTGGCTGCTCGCGCGGCTGCTGTGGGATCCCGCGCAGGACGAGCGGGCGCTCGTCGACGAATTTCTTGCCGGCTACTACGGTCCGTCCGCGGCGCCCCTGCTGCGCCGCTACCTCGAGCTGCTGCACGGCGCGGCCGCGAAGGGGAAGCCGATGACGTGCTTCCACCAGGGCGTGGCGGACTGGATCGACGCGGGAACGATGCTGGCGGCGAAGGAGCTGATGGACGAGGCCGTCACGGCGGCGGAGCGGGACGGCGGCGACTTCGGCGCGCGCGTCCGGCGCGAACGCCTGACGACCGACCACGCGCTGCTCGTCCACTGGAAGGAGTGGCGCCCGTGGGCGGAGAAGCACGGGAAGCCCTGGCCGCTCCCGGAGCCGCGCCGCGAGGCCGCGCGCCGGTGGCTCGCGACCTGCGACGCCTTCGGCGTGATCGCCTACAAGGAGACCATGTCGCGCGAACCCTTCCAGAAGTACCGGCAGGAGCTGATCCAATAGGGACTGTGGTATAATCACGACATGAAGCAGGAAAAGATCACCGACTGGATCGCGAAGACGCTGGACGTGGCGTCGTTCGACGACGTCTCCAACAACGGCGTCCAGATCGCCCGTCGCGGCGAGGACGTGAGGAAGGTCGCGTTCGCCGTCGACGCGAGCGCGCAGTCCGTGGCCGACGCCGTCGCGGCCGGCGCGCAGCTGCTCGTCGTGCACCACGGCATCTCGTGGGGCGGCGGCATCCGGCGTCTCGACGGCGGCGTGTACAATGTGGTGAAGACGGCGATGGACGCCGACCTCGCGCTCTACGCCGTGCACCTGCCGCTCGACGCGCATCCGAAGTACGGCAACAACTTCGAACTCGCGCGCTACCTCGGCCTGAAGAACCTGAAGCCGGCGTTCACCTACCACGGACGTCCCATCGGCGTCATGGGTACGCTGCCGAACGGGAAGAGGGTTGGCATCTGCTCGGGCGGCGGCGGATCGTTCGCGCCCGAGGCGCAGGCGATCGGCTGCGACCTCTACATCACGGGCGAGGCGGACTGGGGCGAGACGATCGCCGCCGAGAAC
>JAEDMN010000220.1 GCA_016302985.1 Kiritimatiellia bacterium
GGACAGGATACGGTGACGCTGTTGCGCCATGTCCATTCATACTTTGTGTAATTTCATGTTCTCTAGGCAAATCCCGTTCTCCTGTTCCCCGTCTCCCCCCGCCGCGTCCTCTGGTTCCCGTTCTCCAGGCAAATCCCGTTCTCCTGTTCCCCGTCTCCCCGCGCCTCGTCCTCCGTTCCTGTTCTCCAGGCAAATCCTGTTCTCCTTGAGTGACGCCCCTCCCCCTTGGCAGACGTACTACAAGTGCACTTGCGATGTCATGTAGACGGGCAAGTACACACGGCGGTCGCCGCGCTGTAGATTCTTCGTGTGAATCACGTAGGCATCGTCAAGATACGCCGTATACTTGCGGAGGAACTTATCAAGCGACTTCGTCTCGTATTCACCTGTCCCCTTGACCTCAATTGGCACGACGTTATGCCGCCGCTGCAGGTTCGATTTGGAGACAAGGAAGTCGATCTCCATGCGGTTCTCGCTGTATGGAAATCAAACTGCCGGTTTCGATGTAGTCGTACCGCCCATCTTTGACGAGGTACTTGATCGCCTCCCGCGCCCGGGGGAAACGCTGAACCTCATCGAAGATGATGACACTCTCGCGAGGCGTCAGATTGACCTTGTACGCGCCAAGCAGGTACATGAAAACTGATGTCGCCATCAACTCAACTACCAAAATATCAGACATCTGCAAACAGACAACTACCAAAAAACATCTAGAATATACGTGTCTACCAAAAACAGGCTTCTTTAAGGCCATACGTCTTTCGTAGGAGGCATATCACGGCCACTTGACCGAACCCTCCGAACAGCCCCGCACGGGAGGCCGGCGCGGCGAATGTGCGTCCGAAGATCCGAACGACTTCAGAGGTCCACGACGACGCCGACTTCGCCTCGGACGTCCTTCGCGAGCGCGGCGACGTCGGGCTCCGGTTCGGCGGCGTGGAGGGACGTCGTCGGCAGGTAGCGGTAGTAGACCATCAGCTGGAGCGCGCAGAGGCAGGTTGCCATGACGGGGTCGTGGTAGGCGTCGCGGTTCTCCCAGTGGCCGGTCGCGCAGGGACGCCCCGCGGGGTCCGTCACCGTCTCCTTGTCCACAATCAGCGCCGCGGGGTATGCCGCCTTCATCGCGGCGTTCCACTTCCGCCACTCCGTCACGTCCGCCGGCGCCGCGCCGGGCCGCATGCCGGCCTGGTACTTGCACTGCGCCGCGTAGTAGGAGTAGTATTGCGCGTTCTTCCCGCCGGGATGGTCCTCCCACACGGGACGCCACCCGCGCATGAAGTCGAGCGCCGCGCGCACCTCCTTGGACTTCCCCGCCCCGAGCAGCTGGAGCGCCAGGCACCCCGTGCCCGTGAGTCCGCCCGGGTTGTTCCCCGCGCAATATCCGAATCCGTCCTTCCGGAACGCCCTTTTCTGAAGATAGCGGATGGACTTGGCGATGCAGGCGTCAAGTCCGGGAACCTCGATCCCCGCCATCCGCCCCGCCTTGACGGCCTGGAGCGCCCAGCCGCCGAACGAGAGGTCGTCCCGCACCGAGGCCCGGTTCAGCCCGTAGTCCCAGCCACCGGTCGGGGACTGGTTCGCCACGATCCGCTTCAACCCCTTCTCGGCTGCGGCCTTCACGTTCGGGTTCCGCGTCATCCCGTAGGCCTCGCAGAGCGCGTAGGTCGCGATGAGGAAGGCGTACTCGTTCCCGTCCGATCCCCGCATCCGCGCGACGCCCTTCTCCTCGTGCATGCCGTCCACGAGGTGGTCGAGCGCCTTCCGGACGGTCGGACCGAACTCGCGCGACGCCGGCGTCTCGCCGTGCGCGAGGAAGGTCAGCACGGCGAACCCCGCCATTGCGGCGGGAGACGTCCCCGCCCAGGCGCCGTCCGGCCGCTGCGTCTTCCTGAGCCAGCGCAGCGCCTTCAGCACGGCCTGCTCGGTCGCCTCGCTGCCCAGCGAGCCGCCCGCCCCGTCCCCGAGGGCGCGCGCCCGGGCCGCGGCGCCGCGGGACGCGTAGTCGAGCGTCCGCCAGCCCTTGAGGGACACGGGGGACTGCACGTCGATTGCGGACATCTCGCGCAATTTCGGCGCCTCGGCCGCGGTGGGCCGGATTTCCGGCGGCGCGAGCTCGTCCGCGGTCGGCGCCGGACCGTCCACGACGGCGACCGGGATGTCGACCACCGCCGGTTCCACGGGGTCTGCCAGTTCCGGTGGCGTCTCCAGCGTCTCCAGCACGGCGTCGTCCGGGTCCGCCGCGGCGATGTCCACCAACCACTCCGTCGGCCCCCGCCGTCCGCCGAACGCCGTCACGACCATCAGCACCGCGACGGCGAGCGACGGCAGCAGCAGCGCGAGCAGCGGCGCGGACAGGCGTTCAAGGGCGATCCGCGCCTCCTTGTATTCGCGGGTATCCGGCTTTTTCGCCAGCCCGCGCACCATTTTCACGATTCCGAGTTCCTTGATGTCCATGGCTCCATTCCTCCTTCAGGCGTGGACACGCAGGAGGCGGGAGTCGATGACAGCGGCACGGAATTCTTTTGAGAATTATTCCCCGGCGGGCGCGGGACGGAGGACGAGGCAGGTTCCGCGGACGTCGAACCGGTAGCCGACGGACTCGGCGGCGAGGCCCAGCAGGTCGAACAGGGTCGTGTCGGAGACGCGCAACGTGCCCATCCGCGGGAAGGTGCCGTCCGGCGCGGCGCGGAGCAGCACGTCGACATCCTGCGCTTCGTCCGCGACGGCCAGCAGCAGGCGTTCGACGGCCGCGTCCAGGGCCTCGTCCGCGCCGAAGGCCGCGAAACGGATGCGGATGCGCTTCAGGCGGCGCGCCGTCGCCTCCCCGTCGCCCGCGAAGAGGTCCGCGCCGGAGACGGTGGACGCGGCGCCGGCCGGGCAGGCGAAGAACAGCCGGTCGCCCTGGGCGCGCATCCGGAACGCACCCGCGCGGACCCCGCGGGCCAGGACGTCCGCCAGCGGCGTGTCCGCCACCTGCAGCGCGGGGAGCGCGGGGAAGCCCTCCGAACCGTCGGCGGCAAGGGGCACGCGCAGGAAGAGGCCGAAACCGGGTCCGCCGGCCGAACGGACCTGCCGGCGGATGCGGACGAGGACGTCTGGGAGGGACTCCCCTTCGGCGACGGCGAATGCCGGCGGACGGGTTTCCGCCAGCGCCCGGCCGATCCGCCGCGCGGCCGCCTGGCGGCGCCGCTGGACGGACTCCTCGCGCAAGGCGTCGAGCAGAGGTTCCAGTTCGCCCACGTCCGTGCCGCGGGGGACGGGTTCGAGGGCGCGTCCGACCAGGTCGGCCAGCGCCTCCGGGGGGAACTCGCGCCGCTGCATGCGCCGCAGCACGTCCACGGCGCGGACGTACTCGCCCGCGCGCACGAACAGACGGAAGGCGCCCTGGAGGAACAGATACTCCTCCGCGGGCTCGGCGGTCTGGCTCGCCATGATGCGGACCGCCTCGGCCACCTCGTCCCGCGTCCGTTCGCCGCGGGCCAGGCCGTCCAGCAGCTCCGCCGTGGCCGCGCGGACGTCCGTCTCGGCCTTCAGCAGCTCGGCGCGCGTCGGCGCCGCGCCCGCGGTCCAGGCGGACAGGGCGGCGAACGCCAGCAGGATGCCGGGGCGCGCGCTCATTCGCCGATCTCCCGTTCGACGGCGGCCACGAGGCGGTCCAGCCGGGTCTTGATCTGGCTCACGGAGTTGCGCGGGAGGCCGAATTCGCGCGCGACCTCGCCGATGGGGCGTTCCTCCAGCGCATAGCGACGGTAGACGGCCTTCGACTGGGCGGAGACGGCGGTCTTCGTCAGCACGTGCTCCACCGCGGCGCGTCGGCGCGCGAGACGCCAGTCCAGGTCGAGCAGCAGCGCCGTCTGCTCCGGCGTCGCGACCTGGTCCTCCTCGATCGGCACGCTGCGGCCTTCGCCGCGCACGACCGCGCGGCGGTGAAGGTCGACCAGCTGGTTGCGGATGAGCGTGGAGAGATAGGCGCGGAACGGCACGGCGCCCGGCGCGAAGCGTCCCGCGCGCAGCACGTCCACGAGGCGGAGGAAGACCTCCTGCACGACGTCGTCCGGATCGCCGCCCATTCCGCGCAGCTCCACGAACCGCCGGATGGCCGGCTCGTAGAGCTCGAAGAACCGCGCCCAGGCCGCCTCGTCCTCGCCCGTGATCCGGGCGGACAGCTTCGCCAGCAGCGTGGCGGAGGTTTCGGGGAAGACGCTCACCGTCCGTCCTCCCAGCTTCCGTAGCCCGGCGGCGTCGCGAAGAGCGCTTCGAAGGTGTCCTCCGCCGGCGCGGACCGCGACCGCCCCCGCCACCAGACCGCGGCGCCGGCCAGCGCGGCCAGGACCGCGGCGGCGACCGGCAGGCCGACGCGCAGGAGCCGGGACCGGGCGGGCGCCGCGGTCTTCGGCGCCGGGGGCGCGGCCGGCAGGGTGCGCGCGGCGGGGTCCTCCGAAAGGAGCGGCACCAGCACGTCCTCCCAGGCGAGTTCGAACGGCTCCAGCAGCGCCAGCGCGTCCGTTCCGGGCTCGTACCAGAGTCCCGTCAGGAGGCGGAACATGAGGACGCCCAGGGCATAGAGGTCCGACGCGGGCGTCGCGGGCGCGCCCGCCTTCACCTCGGGAGCGAGGTAGCCGAGCGTGCCCAGGAGCGGACGCAGGGAGGCGGGTCCCGCGAACGTCGCCGTGGCCGAGAGCCCGGCCGCGTTCCGCAGGTCCGGGTCGAGGATGCGCGAGATGCCGAAATCGGACAGCACCACGCGGCCGTCCGGCCCCACGAGCGCGTTCTCGAGCTTCACGTCGCGGTGCGCCACGCCCATGCCGTGGACGTAGGCGAGCGCCGCGCACAGGTCGGCGAACCAGCCGGCCGCGTCCGCCTCCGAGACGGCGCCGCCCCGGCGCAGGTCCTCCAGCGTGCGGGGGCGTCCCGTCGCGTCCAGGACGAGGTCCATCGCGAACCAGACGAGTCCCGCATCCGCCTCGACGCCCAGGTCGTGCACGCGCACGAGACGCGGGTGGTCCAGCCGGGCCAGCAGGCGCCCTTCCGCCAGGAAGCGGCCGCGCAGGTCCGCGGCCCCGCTCCGGGCGAGGACCTTCAGCGCGCGGCGCACGCGCAGCTGGACGTGCTCGGCCTCGTACACCACGCCCATGCCGCCCTTTCCGAGAAGGCGGACCACGCGGTAGGGCCCCAGCATGCTGTCCGGATGCACGTCCATGCGAGAATTATACCAAACGGGGCAAGGGACAGAAAACCCCGGATCTTGCGACCCGGGGTCCCTGTGACAGCCGCGAGGGCTTACTTGTTCTTGTGGCGCTGCGCCTTCATGCGCTTGTCGTATTTATGCTTC